>CAYGNM010000106.1:0-2734 GCA_964351275.1 uncultured Candidatus Peribacteria bacterium
GAATTCATAAGATTGAAGAAGTCAAAGGCAAGTCCGGTGTCGGCGCCACCATGGCCGCGGATCTCTTTTTCGAGCCCTGGAGCAGCGTCAGCCTGCTCTCCACCTCATGGTGGAGTGTGACGTCCTTTGTGTTCCTCGGCGTCGGCGTCGTGCGGAAAGACAGCGCCTTGGTGAAGGTCGGGATTAGCATGATGCTCGTGACGATGGCGGCGGACATGCTCTTCGGCGGCATCCGCAGCGTGGGCTTTGTGCCGACATCCTGGTGGACCATTGTCGCTCTCGTCTTCATCGGCATGGGTTTGCAGAAAAAGGAACGGATGCTGTTGTCTGTGGGTCTCGGAATGATCGTGGCTGCGATCCTCGTGGATCAGACGCACAGCTATGCGAGCAACGCCGGCGTGCTGCGCACCATTTGGTGGACCATCGTCGGTCTTGCCGTGATGACGGGGGGATTCATCAAGCGCGAGAAGATGCTGCGACAATTCGCCATCTGCCTGTTCGGCGCTGCTGTGGTGAAACTTCTGATCCTCGACTTTGCCGTTCTCAGCACAGGCGTACGCATCGGAGCCTCCATCCTCACGGGCCTGCTCTTGATCGGCGCATCGTGGCTCTACCAGCGCTTCGATCATTATCTCTCCCGGTAAGCATCACCCCACTTTCCATGCGTGCCTTCCTCCTTTCTCTCATCATCCTGATCCCGACGTCGGCGGCAGCCGCGGACTTTGCGTACGAACGCAGCATTATCATCCCGACGATCACGGAAGAGACGTCCGTGTGGATCCCGCTCGATCCTGGCGCGCTACGGGAGCGTGATCGCGGTTACTCGATCACCGATGGCAACGGCAATCCTGTCGCCTACAAACAACTCAACGACAGCGAAAATCTCCTGCAGAACGCCGTCGTGGATGTCGCACCGACCGCGGCGGCAACCGTGCCGCTGACACGTCTGGCGGACATGGTGGACGAGAATCCCGAGACGGCCTTTCAGCCGGAGACCGCCAAAGACATCACATTCCGTTTTCACTTCAAGACGCCCGTCACTCCGTCATATCTCGTCTTCCAACTCTCGTCGGGTTGGATCGAGCACATCCGCGTGCGCGTGGGTTCCTCGGCATCCACGCTGCACGATGCTTTCGTCGGCACTCCTCCGGGCACCAGCGTCGCACTCTCCGGCGAAGTGACCAGTGTGATGGAGATCGTCATTCGCACGCAGCAGGGCGTTTTGAAAATCGCCGAGGCGAAACTCCTGGCTCCCACCACGCGGCTACTGATCCGCGCCCTCCCTGGGGAGACCTACACGCTCCACTATGGAACGCTGGACAGTGTGACAGTTCCCGCAGGGAACGTGTTCACAGATATCCACGCTATCGAAGCGACTCTGGGCCCAGTCCGTCTCAATCCATCTACTGCCGATGCGGATAGCGACGGTGTTCCCGACCAGTTGGATACTTGCCCGGCGAAAGGGAATCCCGATCAACGTGACCGCGACGGAGATAGGATCGGCGACGTGTGCGATAACGCACCGGGCATCCCGAATGTCGCGCAGAATGACGAAGACAAGGACGGCGTCGGCGATGGGCAGGATAACTGTCCGCAGGTAAAGAATGCTGATCAGCGTGACGATGACTTCAACGGCATCGGCTGGGCATGTGACGATGCAGACGACGACGGCGTGATGAACAGCAAAGACAACTGTGTCGGTCTTGCGAATGCCGACCAACGCGATCTCGACAACAACATCATCGGCGACCTATGCGAAGACGACCGTGATCATGATGGTGTTCCCGCCGTCATCGACAACTGCAAGACCACACTCAATCCTGAACAGGCGGATGAGGATCACGATGGCATTGGCGACGTCTGTGACGACTGTCCGCGCCAGTTCGATCCATCACAGGCTGATCGTAACCGTGACGGCATCGGTGATGTCTGTGAGCAGACGGACCAGTTGCTGCAAACGAAGACCATTCGTGATGAAGACGGCGACGGCGTGCCAGATACAAAGGACAACTGTCCGCAAGTGCAGAACACCGATCAGCACGATCAAGACAAAGATGGACGCGGGGATGCCTGCGATAATTGCCCGTCCCTCAAGAACGCAGATCAATGGGACTCCAACCACAACGGCACGGGAGACGTGTGCACCGATTCCGACGGAGATGGTGTGCTCGACCCGTACGACAATTGTGCTGCCTATGCGAATCCAGACCAGGAGGATCGCGATCAGAACGGTATGGGTGACCCGTGCGAGGATGATGACCGCGACAGAGTTGAGAACGGACGGGATAACTGCGCACAGATCCAGAACCCCCTGCAGAGCGACGAGGATCTGGATGGTGTCGGGAACGTCTGCGACACAACGGATGACCGCTGGAGCGAGAAGCAACCGTGGCTCCTCTACGCCAGTCTCGGAGGAATGATTGTTGTGCTAACGGGACTCATCGCCGTGATTTTGAGACGGTCGAAAAACGGATAGCCTCTTCCGGGCTGAAAAACAGGATATAGGCCGGGATCAGCGCCACGAACCACCAGATGGAGAGGAGAATCGCGATGCCGATATGGAAGGCCGCGCCCATGCCGAAGTACCACCATCGCGTCCGGGGATGCCAGAGGCCGAAGGGAATGGAGATCTCAAACATTTTGATCAGCCAGACGAACGCGTCATAGCACCAGAGGGGAAAATTCATCCGTGCAATCATGAATGCCGGAGGAGTCGCCCACCGACCGATGAACC
>CAYGNM010000106.1:2744-4318 GCA_964351275.1 uncultured Candidatus Peribacteria bacterium
ATGAGAATTTCGCCCGATTGCCAGTCGGGCAACACGGCCTTCTGCCAGCCGACGCCGAGGTACGTCATCATAATTTGGACGGCGAGCAGCCGCTGCGGGAGGATGCTGATCGGCTCCCACGCCGTCCAGGAACCACGGCGTATTCTCATGTCAGCCGAGAATGTTTTTCCACAGCCGCTGAAGCCCATCACCAGGATCGTAAAAAGGAACAGGTGATCGAAGGATGCGCCGAGATGAAAGAGCGACAGACACCAGTAATAGACATAGAGCAGGAACGACACGCCGGCGCTCACACGGGTCAGCAAACCGATGGTGAAGCAGAAGAGTGCCCCGTAAAAACTGAAAAAGAGAATCTGTGCGACCCATACCGGCGGCGGCGTGAGGAGAACGGTGAGCGGAGTCACGGGATCGAACATCGGAATCAGCAGTCCCTCGCGCGAGTAGAGCATCGCAATGTGCGGGAGCTGCAGCCCAAAGTAGAACAGCATGAACGCGCCGAAGAGGATCCGGAAAATGGCCAGGAGATGCGGGGGCGTCTGGCGGAACCACCACTGATTCCAGCGATGAATGTACCCGTTGGTGACCAGCGCAGGTCTTCGACCTGCGAAAATGGGAATCATTGCACCTGCGTAAGAAATTCCCGCGCGGTGAACACGGGTGTATGGAGGAATTCGTAGCCTGCGGGAGACCGGTCCCACTGCTCAAAGTAGACGCGAATCGTGCGGTACTCGTTGCCGCGCGCGCGCTCGCGATCGAGCAGGAGCAGTGCGAATTCGGTGACCTTGCGTCGTTGGAGTTCGCCATCCGGTGTCCTGAATGCGACCAGGAACTTGCGCTGGTTTTGCTCGCCGAAGATGTACGGCATGTACGGATCCAGGTCGATGCTCCGACGGGTGCCATCCGGGCGCTCTCCCTCGTAGACAACGTCGGCACTCCACGAGTTGTCGCCCTGATACGGGGCCATCATGCCGTAGCTCCAGCGGGTCGCCCAACGGGGAAGGATGCGGATTCTTGCCATCGTGTAGGTCAGCGCTCCTGCGGTCACCGCAAGGTAGACAATGACAATGGTTTGCTGAATGAAACGGCGGGTCATTTCTTGTATTGTTCTCTTAATGACCGCCGCACTCAATCACGAACAGGCAAAAGAGCGAACCACGAAGCTGAAAGCGGAAATCTGGAGGCTCAATCGTGCGTACTTCATTGAAGATCGCAGTGACGTATCAGAGGATGTGCGTGATGCCTTAAAGCGGGAACTGATCGATCTCGAAACTCGCAACCCGGAACTCGTCACCCCGGACTCCCCTACTCAACGTGTCGGCGCTCCACTCGACGGACGACTCCCGAAAGTTCGACACCTGACGCCAAAGGAATCACTGATGGATATTTTTGAGAATGCGGAACTGGACGAATGGATCGATCAGATGCGCAGATCTTTGGGTGATGAGAAGCGCGAATTTGAGATTTTGTGCGAATTGAAAATTGACGGACTGAATATTTCTCTCATTTATGAACTCTCCCCTCCCGCAACCCGCAACCCGCAACTCGAAACCTATCGATACGTGCGGGCGGTGACG
>CAYGNM010000107.1:0-4151 GCA_964351275.1 uncultured Candidatus Peribacteria bacterium
TATGAGCAAGTCTCTCGTCATCGTCGAAAGCCCCACGAAGGCCAAGACCATCAAAAGGTTCCTCGGGAAAGATTTCACCGTGTCGGCGAGCATGGGCCATGTGCGCGATCTGCCGAGCTCCACGCTCGCGGTCGACGTCGATCACGATTTTGAGCCGGAGTACGAAGTGCCTGATGAGAAGAAGTCGGTGGTGAAGAAGCTCAAGGACGCTCTTAAGGAGGCCGATGATCTCTGGATCGCGACTGACGAAGATCGTGAAGGGGAAGCCATTGGTTGGCATTTGTGTCAGGTGCTCAAGGAAGATCCGAAGACGGTGAACCGCATCGCATTTCACGAAATCACAGAGACCGCGATCCGCCACGCCGTCGAGAATCCCCGCCATCTCGAGATGAACCTGGTGCATGCGCAGCAGGCGCGGCGCGTACTCGACCGTCTCGTCGGCTACACACTGTCTCCATTCCTCTGGAAGAAAGTCTACCGCGGACTCTCCGCCGGTCGCGTGCAATCCGTCGCTGTTCGCGTGATCGTCGACCGCGAGCGCGAGATCAAGGCGTTCACGC
The DNA here is from genome assembly GCA_964351275.1 of uncultured Candidatus Peribacteria bacterium. Lineage (GTDB taxonomy): Bacteria > Patescibacteriota > Gracilibacteria > Peribacterales > Peribacteraceae > JABFSS01. The sequence continues at coordinate 561 of CAYGNM010000107.1, forward strand.
CGGTCGAGTACTGGTCGATTGAGGCGCTGCTCGAAAATTCCCAGAAGCAGCCATTCACTGCGGCCTTGAATAAGAAGGATGGAAAAAAGTGCGAGCCGGGGAGCGAAGCAGATGTGAAGCAGATCCTTAAAGATCTCGACGGTGCGCAGTATCAGGTCTCCTCCATCGAAGAGAAGGAGCTCAAGAAGACTCCCCCGCCGCCGTTTACGACGTCCACGCTGCAGCAGGAAGCGGCCCGCAAACTCGGCTTCTCGGTCAAGCAAACGATGGTGATCGCGCAGCAACTCTACGAAGGCATCAGTCTCGGCAAGGGGGCTGGCCACACCGGTCTCATCACCTATATGCGTACGGACTCCACCAATCTCAGCCAGAAGGCGCTCGAGGACGCCAAGCGCACGATCGAGAGCCACTATGGACGTGAGTACGTTCTGGCCGAGCCGCGCATGTACAAGAAGAAATCGAAAGGCGCGCAGGAGGCGCACGAAGCCATTCGCCCCACAGAGCTCGAGCGGATTCCCGCGTCGCTCGAAGACGTCCTCGATCACCAGCAGCTTAAGCTCTACACGCTCATCTGGAACCGCACGATGGCGACGCAGATGGCATCGGCGGAACTGAAACGCGTCGGCGTGGATGTTTCCGCAAAGCAATATTCATTCCGCGCGACCGGTCAGACTGTTGTCTTCGATGGTTTTCTCCGTCTGTACCAGGAAGGCCGCGACGAAGATCATGTCAAAAAAGAAGATGATGTCGACGAGGGTGACAAGCTCCTTCCTGCGCTGACAGAAGGAGAGGTCGTGAAGCTCACCGAACTCCTCAAAACCGAACAACACTTCACCAAACCGCCACCCCGCTACACAGAGGCGAGCCTCCTCAAAAAAATGGAGGAGGAAGGCATCGGCCGCCCAAGCACGTATGCGCCGACCATTTCCACCATCCAGGCGCGCGGCTACATCATCAAAGATGGCAAGCAGCTGGTGCCGCAGGATGTCGCCTTCATGGTCACCGATCTTCTCGCGGAGCATTTCCCCGATATCGTTGACCTCGCCTTCACGGCGCATATGGAACAGAAGCTCGACCACATTGCCGAGGGCGAAGAGACTGCGCCCAAATTCCTCAAGGCGTTCTTTGCACCGTTCAAGACTCTCGTCGAGAAGAAGACGGAGGAGATTCAGAAGAGTGATGTGATGAAGGAGCACGAGCTCGGCACGGATCCCAAGACGGGATTGCCGGTGATCGCGCGCATCGGTCGTTTTGGGCCGTACGTTCAATTAGGGAAGTTTGAGCCGGTTGAGAAGAAGCCGAAAGGAGGGAAGCGTGGACCCAAAGGTGCTCCTCCCGCCGAAAAGAAACCGAAACTCAAGAGCGCGTCACTGCCTAAAAACGTCTCCATCGACAACGTCACCTTGGAACTGGCGCTTGGACTCTTGAGTTTCCCGCGTGAACTCGGTGCGCACGATGGCAATATGATGACGGTCTATCTCGGGCGCTTCGGGCCATACCTCAAGTGCGGCGAAGTGACGACGACTCTTCCTAAAGATCGAGAGCCACTCGCGGTCACCTTGAACGATGCCATCACGCTCATGACCGAAGTACAGACGGCGAAAGCGAAGGCGGCGATCCCTCTCAAAATTCTCGGTGACGATCCGATGACCGGCGCCAAAATCATGATCAAGGACGGTCGCTTCGGTCCGTATGCGACGGATGGCAAAACCAATGCGTCGCTCGGCAAAAAGCGCGATCCACAGACAATCACTCTCGAAGAGGCGGCAGATCTGCTTGCGAAGAAGAGGATCCGAGGACCCAGTAAATGGAGAAGGAGGGCCTAATAAGTTAAGTTTTGTGATTTTATAGGTGAATTTATAGAACTATATACACTTTTTCACACATATTCCTTGATTTTATACATGAATTTGATAGAATAGAGACACATTTTCACCTACAAATGCACGCCACAACCCTACAGACCATTGGCGATCTCAAGGCAGACTACGACCGTCTGCGCACCGGGAAAGAGTCGCTGCTCCGACTTCTGGAAGAAGCGGAACTTCCGGAGTCCGTCTACAACTCCAATGCGATTGAGAATTCCACGCTGACGCTCGATGAGACGGAGAAAATTCTCATTCATCAGGAACTCCCGCCGCATCACAGCAAGCGTGAAATCTTCGAAGCAATTAACCTCGGGAAAGTGACGGAGTACCTTGAGGAAAAGATCCGCAAGCAGCATGCGTTTAACGAAGAGCTCATTCTGTTCATTCACGGAACACTGCTCAGTCACATCCACGACGAGATCGCGGGGCGGTTCCGCCAGAAAGACGAATACGTCCGCGTGGGACCGCACATCGCTCCCGGCCCGCATCACCTCCCCGCGCTGATGGCCGATATTCTGCAGGAGTACCAAAGCGCGTCCGCACATCCGCTCGATCGCATTCTGCTCTTCCACCTTGCCTTCGAGCATATCCACCCCTTCCGCGACGGCAACGGCCGCGTGGGGCGGGCGCTCCTCAACTTCCAGCTCAAGTCGCACGGCTATCCGCCGATCATCATCCGCAACAAGGAGAAGCAGAAGTACTACGAAGCGCTCCGTGCCTACGATAAAAATCAGTCCACCAAGGACTTCGAGCACCACGTCACTCCCCTGCTCAAGGAAAGCTTCCACAAGCGCATTGCCTACCTCCGCGGCGACGAGATCTTGCTCTTGAGCGCGCTCACCCGGAAGCACCCCGATGAATCGCCACAGAGCCTCACACCAATGCCGCTAAAAAGCAGTCGCTCCCTGCGTTCCGTGAGCGGGGGCGGTGGAAGGTGGGGAAGGAAATGTTTGGGGAGTGGCTGAAGAACTGACATGCCTATCACATCGTGTCGATTCCTTGAGCTCTGAGTAGCCCGGCTATTTCCATTCTTTTTTCGTTTTTCGTGTCCTCCAAACCGTTTGTATACCACACGAGCCACCTTTTCTTCTCTGTTTTGTAATCTTCTTTATAGATCACACGTATGCCATTTCCCTTTTCATGCACCAAAGGATTGCCCATACTGAAAAATGAATCTTTCTCATTATTCCAAGCTTCAACAAAGTGGTCGGGGTCAGAAAAAGCGGCTACAAAGGGAAGCAGGGTATATCCGTTCTGCGTCAGAACATGACAGATTTTTTGTAGCTCAGCGTATGCTTCCTCACATTCGGAGGAAGGAAATTGTGGCTTCTGATCGGGCGTCGCAGTTTGTTCTACGGTCATCCAAATATTTTACCATATTTGACTTAATTCGACAATGACAGGCGCGGCAGTTCTGCTTCGCTCGGCTACGCAGAACAAGGGCTCGGCCAAAAGTGCTTCTTCGCAAATGCATAACCTGACCCATGCTTAAGATATCGCTCAAAATCTTCGGCCTTTTGCTTATCTCGAAAATTCACAACTACTTCGATATCCCACGGCACATACGGTGCAGTTGTTTTCGTTGTCTTATCATTATGCTCATTCAATCTTTCCTCAATATTCTTGGTTGTAAAACCAACATATGTCATCGATGGATTCTGAATGCTACGCAAAAGATAGACGTGATACATAGCGTTCCATAATAAGACATTTTCCCAAGCAT
>CAYGNM010000108.1:0-4136 GCA_964351275.1 uncultured Candidatus Peribacteria bacterium
TTTTAAAAGTGAACGTCGAGGGAACTTGGGTGACGGTGGACGCGATCTTCGATAAAGCCATGGAGTCGTTTGGATTTCCCGTTGCCGATTGGGATGGAATTTCTGAGATGACTCTTCCTGTTGAGACTGAGGAGATTTTTCCGTCTGAAGGAAATCCGGAGGAGCACAAGAAATCGTTGATCGGAGCGTTGCCGGTACAGGTGCAGAAGGATCGGAAAGAGTTTCTGGCGGCGTTGACGAGGATGCTGGATGGGAGACGAAAGTCTCGACTAAAAGGATAGAGGCCTTTTAGGCCTCTTCCGGAACCACTTCCTCCACCCTCCCCTTCTCCTTGCTCAACTTCCCATAGAACGCCGTGAGTGTGAGGAGGAAGAGCAGCGTGGCAATGGCGTAGACGATGTCGTCGGCGATCGCGCTGACGATGACGACAGAGGGCGCGGCCGTCTGCTGCAAGAGGCTAACGACGAAGCTCAGGATGCCCGAGGGGACGTAGAGAAGCAGCGCCAGGACAAGGATCACGAATGGCACTCGCCACGTCTTGCCCCGCACAATATTGCGGCTGCGATGCAGCGCGTCGCGGTAGCGGAGACTCTCGGCGGTGATGACGACGGCGAAGAAGGCGGTACGAATCTGATAGATGACCGCGGGCAGCAGGAGCGGGATGGTGAGCAGGAGTGCGCCGCAACGCATCGGGAGTTGCCGGAGGATGGGATCGATAAAGCCGATGGCCCCTGTATTCGCGAATACGCCCAGTGCGGAAATCAGCGGAGAGACGGTGGCACGGCACTCTTGAGAACCGAGGAGGAAGAGCAGGCCAGGAATCGCGGCGAGGAACATCCACTCGAGCGTGATGATGGCGCGGAGCAGCCCCGTGAAGAAGAGCGGAATGATCGTGCGGAGAGATTCGCGCCGGACCGCTTTGAATGACGTGCGCGAGCGCCCCGCCTTGCTCTTCACCATCCGCCGCCCGACAAGGAGGACCGACGCGTATCCCCAGAAAAAGAGGAACGCGAGAAGGAACTGCGCGAGCCCGTACCCCATCATCCCGATCTGCTGGATGGACGCATCGCTGCTCTCGGGCCAGTACAGATCGATCAGGTCCAGAAGAATGCCCGGAACGATGAGCAGCCAGACGAGAACATGAAAGAGCGCAGGCTGGCTGAACAGGAAGTCCCAGGACTCCGCGAGGAGCCGGAAGGGGTTGGTGGAGAAGGGCTTTTTGGGCATGGGGAAGCTATTGTATAGCGCTGCTAACATTGAGGGAAGTGGCGCTTATCCTTCGCTTCGCTCAGGATGACAAGTGCGACATATTCAAAGCTCTTCACTCCGCTCAGAGCCCACCTATCCCACATGGCCTACTGCAGGAGACCCTGAGCGGAGCGAAGGGTCATTATCACAATAACTCCTTTGTCATCCTGAGCGAAGCGAAGGACTACTTTCGCTTCACCCGAATAAACCCCGACACATCGATTGTCGTGAGCTTCTTCTCCTCCTTCGCCAACTGATCCAGGAGCAGGTTGATACCAATGGCGTCGCTCGCCATGTGGCTGCACTGGATCATGTTGATGTGGTGCTCCTTCCCCTTCTCCACTTCCTTCTCCGTGAAGTGCATCGCGAGGATGGTGCCCACGCCTGCGTGCGATTGCTTCTCGATGAACTCTTCGGGGCCATTGGTACCGCCGGTGAATTCGGTGGCCACGACTTTGCCCGGGCGACTGAAGTCGGAGCCGTTCACGATAATCGTCGGATTGCCCTTCTTGCCGTACCACGTGTACTCCGGGATATCGTTGCAGGCGTTGACGATGTCTTTCAAATTGTCGAACGGCTTCTGACAGATTGTCTTCTCCATGAAGCGCCAGACGAGGTTATCGGTGATCGTGTGGCAGCAAAACGCAGGGATGCCGAGCAGCTCGGCGGTGCGCTCGCTGCGGAAGAGGTTATCGGCATGAATTGCCCTCCAGATGCGGTCCATGCGCGGTCGCAGGAGCCCCTCACTGTGGTTTACGGGCACGCCCGCCTGGGCGTACACATCGACCTGCACCGGCATGGCCTTCTCGAGATCCGCCAGCGCCCGGCCCTCCGGGTGATGAATGAGGATCGCGTCGATCTTCTGTCCTTTCTCTCGCAAACGGTCGCAGAGGAGCATCTCCTGTGCCTCGATATCGATACCGACCATCAGATGCGTAACCTCTTCGTCCCCTGTTCCGTTAATGATGCGGGAATCCGGAAAGGGATTCCACGTGCGCTCGTCATCAAACCATTCTTTCTCGCGGCCTTCGAGCTTCGCGCCCTTCTCTTTGATGCGCTTGAACATTTTATCCAAGTAGACCTTCCCGCGGGGATCAGCGGCGATGCCGATTTCGACGGCTCTGTGAAATAGTTTTTTTAACTTCATGGGAAAGGTTGGGAAGAAAAATTCGCGAGAATAATAGAGTATTAGAATATTAGAATACTAGGCTTTCGCGCATGATGTATGTCGTCACCCGCGTCCGCGGTGATCCCTATTACTCTACTACTCTAATACTCTATTACTCTTCAGAGCGTCACTCCCATCGCCCTGCAATCCGCTTCCATCATTATCCGCGCCAGCTCATCAATTCCCGTCTTCGCCTCCCACCCCAGCAGCTTCTTCGCCTTGGTCGCGTCACCGCACAGATAATCGACCTCTGCGGGACGGTAGTAGTGCGGATCGACGAGGACGATCGGTGTGCCAGAGCGTGTGTCGATATACTTCTCGTCCACGCCCTTTCCCGTCCGTTCAAAAGGAATCTTTGCGACGGCAAGACAGAGTTCCAGGAATTCGCGCACGGAGCAGGTTTTGCCAGTCGCGAGGACAAAATCCTCCGCCGTCGCATGCTGGAGCATCTTCCACATGCCTTCGACGTACTCGGGCGTGTATCCCCAGTCGCGCCTGGCTTCGAAGTTCCCGATGTGGAGCATTTTCTGTTTGCCCGCCAAGATCTTCGCGAGACTCAGCGTGATCTTTCGTGTCACGAAGTTCTCGCCCCGGCGCGGCGACTCGTGATTGAAGAGGATGCCGTTGCACGCGAACATCCCGTAACTCTCTCGGTAATTCTTCGTCAGATAGAAGGCGTACGCCTTGGCGCAACCGTAGGGACTGCGAGGATAGAAAGGAGTCTCTTCATCTTGAATCTTCGTCGAGACTTTGCCGAAGAGTTCGGATGAGCTCGCCTGGTAGAACTTCACCGAACGCTTGCTGGTGCGGATCGCCTCGAGGAGGCGTGCTGTCCCGAGGCCCGTGACATCGCCCGTGTACTCGGGAATATCGAAGCTGATGCCGACGTGCGTCTGCGCGGCGAGGTTATAGATTTCATCGGGCTGCGAACTTTCGAGAATCCGCATGAGCGAACTGCTGTCACCGAGGTCGCCATAGTGGAGCGAGATCGGCAGCTCGGGTGCATCACTGTCACTAAAAAGGTGATCGATGCGCCCACGGTTGAACGTCGACGACCGGCGAACAAGTCCATGCACTTCGTATCCCTTTTTAAGAAGGAACTCGGCAAGGTAGGAGCCGTCTTGGCCCGTTATCCCAGTGATTAATGCACGCTTAGGAGACATAGGAGTTGATCCTTTTTATAGAGGGAGAATTGTAGAGTATTAGAGTATTAGAGTAATAGAATAATAGAGTAATAGGAACTCCCTCCGACATGGATGTCTTCATATACCGTGCGCGAAAGCCTATTATTCTATTACTCTACTATTCTAGTACTCTAGCTCCACTTTCCCTGACTATGAACCCCTCGAAGATTGCCATTGTCGGTTTAGGATACGTCGGTTTGCCACTTGCGCACGCATTTGCGAAAGTCGGCCATTCTGTGACGGGCTACGACATCTCACAGCCGCGCATCGATGCCCTTAAGAAGGGCTATGACTGGACGCTGGAACTCACCGAGGAACAGCTACGAAGCGTCCCGATGGAATTCACCACCGACCCCACCGCAATGGAAAAATGTCAGGTGATCATCCTCGCGATCCCCACACCTGTGGATGAGAAGAACAATCCTGATCTCACACTCGTGGAAAAAGCGACGGAGACGGTAGGCAAACATCTCAAGAAAGGAATGATCGTCGTCTACGAGTCGACGGTCTACCCGGGAGTGACCGAAGAGATCTGC
>CAYGNM010000109.1:0-2640 GCA_964351275.1 uncultured Candidatus Peribacteria bacterium
CGTGCTCGCACGGAAGTCCGATCCCCCCCAAGACCTGCCGAAGATGGGCGAGAAGGACGTGAGCGCTTTCGGGCTCACCAACTACCACAACAACTTCGTCCCATTCGGGATTCGTCGCGCCGACCGCCGGCGCCACCTGTACACGATTGGGAAGTCCGGCGCGGGCAAGAGCAAACTTCTGGAACTGCTGATCAATGAGGACTTGAAGAACGGGGAAGGCATCGCGGTCCTGGACCCGCACGGCGACCTGATCGACGCGATCATGCGGTTTATTCCGGAGAATCGCATCAACGACGTCGTGCTGCTCGATCCGGGCGACACGGAATTCCCAATCGCGTTTAATCCGCTCGAGAAAGTCGACGAGGCGTTCAAGATGCAGGTGACCATCGGCTTCCTCCAGATCTTCAAGAAGCTCTTCGGCAACAACTGGAGTGACCGTCTGGAACACGTGCTCCGCTATACGACGCTCGCGCTCCTCGATAGTCCCAACACGACGGTCCTCTCGATCCTCAAGATGCTGACGGACAAGAACTACCGGCAGAAGATCGTCGCGCGGATCCAGGATTCAGTGGTGAAGAACTTCTGGGTTGCGGAGTTCGCGGCCTGGAGCGAGAAGTTCGACGCCGACGCCATCACTCCCCTGCTCAATAAAGTCGGACAGTTCGTCGCGACGAACATGATCCGCAACATCATCGGGCAGCCGAAGACCAAGTTCGACATCCGCGACATCATGGACAAGAAGAAGATCCTCCTGATGAAGGTCTCCAAAGGGCTCTTGGGCGAAGAGAACTCGTCACTAATCGGCTCCATGTTCATCACCAAGCTGTATCAAGCGGCGATGAGCCGGGCGGATACGCCGGAGGACCAGCGGACGGACTTCTACTTCTACGTCGACGAGTTCCAGAACTTCGCGACCGACACTTTCGCCGAAATCCTCAGTGAAGCCCGCAAGTACAAGCTGAACATGACGCTCGCCCACCAGTACATGGGGCAATTGAATGACGTAGTCCGGAAGACCGTCTTCGGCAACGTCGGCTCCATCATCAACTTCCGCGTCGGTGCCGAGGATGCCGTGATCCTGGCCGAGGAATACACGCCGATCTTCAAGGAACGCGACATCATCAACCTCGGCGTCCGCGAGTTCTATATCAAAATGTCGGTCAACGGCGAACTGCGCGAAGCATTCTCGGGCCGGACGCTCGACGCGCCGAAGTCTCAGAAGGATTGGACCCCAGAAATCATCAAGGCCTCCCGTGCCAAGTACTGTCTACCGAGGGTAGAGGTCGAGACGATGATGAAGAAGTGGGACGAAGCCGCGTCGGCTGCACCGAGCAAGGAGGAGCAAATGCAGGTGGAGGAGCAATTCGAAGAGCCGCTGATTTGATGGATTTGCATATACTATTGAAATAGTATATAATATTACTATGCATCCACACACACGAACACACATCCTCATCACTATCTCCAGCATTGCCAGCGCGGCACTCTTTACTGCGGCTCTGCACTTCTCGCTCTTCAGTGCATCGCTTGTCGTCAACACGAATATGCAGTCCATCAACGCCCTCAAAAACTTGAATACGACGCAGAAGTCTCTCGCCACGGTCTTCGAACGCATTTCGAGCGGGCTGAGGATCAACAAAGCTGGAGATGATGCGGCCGGACTCGGCGTATCGCAATCCCTCGACGAGGAGATCCGGGGACTTCGCCAGGAATCGAGGAACGTCAATGACGGCGTATCGCTGGTACAGACAGCCGAGGGGGCTGCAAACGAGATAGGAAATATTCTCAAGCGGATGCGCGAGCTCGCTGTGCAATCGTCCAGTGAGACGCTCTCGCAGGACGAGCGAGAATATATCGACGATGAATTTTCAGGATTGGACACGGCAAACGAAGAACTCTATGAAGTAATCGATTCGCTCCAGTGGCCCGATGGTGCCGGAAACCCGATATCCTCCGGCACGATACCATCCAGCACTATTCTTCAGGCACAGGCGAGATATGCCTCGTATATCGAAACCATTGCGGATGCCATCGATAGCGCAATCATGGACGCGGAAGAGAGCGAGGACACATCGATGCTCCTGGACCAGATCGACAAGAGCCAGCAAGTGCTGGCGATCGCGCAGAAAGACATCGCGAAGACGGTGGAAGCGGTTGCCAAGAGTGCCGGGCAGTCGGCGAAATCGGCTGAACGAAAATTTCAGGACATCGAACGTAAGAGCGTCGTCAAACCGGCCGCAGGCGCGCGCTCGTCTGCTTCCAAAACGAAAGCGCGAAAATCCGCGACCAGCTCCAGTGCAACAAAGAAGCGATGATCGGTCACAACTTTCGCATTTCCCGCCTTTCTTGATCGTGAAGGAGCGGAATATGTAACGACTCTCACTCTGCAGGCTTCTGCTACAGTCTTCCCGTGTCTTCTCTCCTCTTCCTCGATGTCGAACCCAGTGACCGGAAGGCTGTGCTGGAGAAATTTCCGGACGCAAAATTCGCCGAAGGGACGCTCACAGGCCCGCAGCTGATCCAAGCGTGCCGCGGTGCGGAGGTCATCTCCACCTTCGTGACGACGCAGTTCCCGCGCGCGGTGGTCGAGGCCGTGCGCGCCTTCGTGGCGCAGCTGCATGACGATCCACGCCTGGCCGA
>CAYGNM010000109.1:2650-4108 GCA_964351275.1 uncultured Candidatus Peribacteria bacterium
GATCGAGCAGTTGCCGACGCTCAAGTTGATCGCCACGCGTTCCGTCGGCTACGACCACATCGATCTGGAGGCCTGCAGGGAACGCGGCATTCTCGTCTCGAATGTGCCGGACTACGGCTCGCATGTGATCGCCGAGCATGTGTTCGCTCTGCTGCTTTCCACTCTACGACACATTCACGAAGGCGACGAGAAAGTCCGGAGCGGCACCTTCGACTACCACGGACTGCGGGGCATGGCTCTGCGCGGAAAGACCATCGGCATCATCGGAACGGGGAAAATCGGACGGAAAGTCGCGAAGATCGCGTGCGGCTTCGGCATGACGATCATCGCCACCGACCAGTGCCGGACTATCGACATGGAAAAAGAACTCGACGTTCGGTACGTGACGCTTCCCGAACTCCTGCAACAGAGCAACATCATCACTCTCCACGTCCCCGGAACGCAGCAAACCGAACACATGATCAATACCAAGGCCTTTGGCATGATGAAAGACGGCGTGATTCTGGTGAACACCGCCCGTGGATCATTGATTGATTCGCAAGCTCTCCTTACTGCACTCAAGAATGGGAAAGTCCGCTGGGCGCTCCTCGACGTGCTGGAGCACGAACAGAATTTTTCGGACAATAAGGAACTTGTGAGTCATCCCCATGTGGTCACGACCCCGCATATCGCCTTCTACGCCGACGACAGCATGCGCAACATGTACACCGATTGCTTCCACAGTATCGAACAGTGGATTGCCGGAAAGACTCCCGACCACCAAGTACAACCACTGCGCATTGTCTGCGATATGCCACCCCTGGTCCGTCGTTGACGATCGCGCTTATCGATCGTCATCCCACATCATCCCGCCCTGCATCATCCCATTTCTGATCATGCCTCTCTTCATCATGCCGTTGTTGCCGCCGAGCTCTATCTGGGCCGAGACCGTCAATGCTGTCAGAAGAAGGATTCCCACCACTCCCACGGAGAACAACCACATGCCCACATCTCTCAGCTTCTGCGCCGGAAGGTGCTTGATGGCCCAGACCACGAGAAAGAACACGCCAATCAGAGTGAGGAAGCTGAAGACTCCGTGGAGGAGTGCGAAGATGCCGTGCCCGCCCTGCATCACGGAAGAGGAGTACATCATGGAAGAGAAGGGGGAAGAACGGAGATCAGTATGATCGCAGCGGCACAAGGACTGCAAGATGACGGCATTGACGAAAACGCAGACGGATGACACAAATGGATGCGTGTTTTCCAGATAGAATTCAGTTCAAAGAGGCATCACGGTATACTGACATCGTTCGGGCAATTATCCGCCTAGGCGGATGGCTAGAGCTTACGATCTTTCATTCATTCTCTCGGGCAATTATCAGCCTAGGCTGATGGTGAGACCGCAGATCATTTCTCCTCAGGGCAATTAGCTCAGCTGGTTAGAGCGTGCGATTCACATTCGCAAGGTCACTGGTTCGA
>CAYGNM010000110.1:0-4081 GCA_964351275.1 uncultured Candidatus Peribacteria bacterium
ACATTCTCAAGAATATTGGAATATTCGCAAAGTTCCAATTTGCAAAATACATGCCCCTCATTCGCAATCCTGAGAGAGGAAAGAAAGTCTCCTAGATTATCGCGTGCAAGAATATTTGTAGACACAACAATATCTGTTCGCAGATTTTCATCCACGTATGGCAGAAAGTCGACTATATGAGGAGTCATGGAGTGGCGCATTGTAGGGCTGCTGTTCCTGATTGCAAGATGTGAGAGAGCGTCAGTCCATGAATTCCTCACATTCATTTTTCGCTCTCTGCAGGGCCTCCCGATAGATTGTTCTCATCATGACGAGCAGCATTCTATAGATCAGTGTTTCCCGCTTCTTCGTGAGAGCCTTTGTTTTGTCAGTCGTCATCACCAAATCTATGATTTTGCGTTCTGCTTTTCGCTCCTCACTTTTGGTTTTTTTGAATAGTAAACCTAGTTCGCGAACTGTGCATTGCATAACGAGGCGCTCAATCATTGTTTCTTGCGGACCTTCGTTCACCGAAATCACAAATGAGTTTTCTCCATCAGGATTTTCCACTGTCATTTCTTTTGCGAGGGCCTCCAGATTTCCAAAGAATTGTGGGTTGATGCCCAGAGGATCCCGTGGATTCGAATCGAGTTCAGGATGTGCCATGAGAGGAGGATTCTCTTCCGAAACTATTGATAGTCAACAGAAGCGAACCAAGCAGCTTCCTGATAGCATAGTGACGTGAAGATTCTCCTCCTCGGCTCCACTGGCTACCTCGGCGAACAGTTCCTGAACGTCTATCCAGATGCTCTGACCCCGAGGATCGACATTGCCGATCGCGCGGCTGTCATTCAGATTCTCGATGCTGACAAGCCGGATGTGGTGATCAATTGCGCCGGCAAAACCGGTCGGCCGAACGTCGACTGGTGCGAGACGCATAAAGAGGAGACGCTGCGCGCGAACGTGACGGGGCCGCTGATCCTCCTAGAGGAATGTTTGGCGCGTGGTATCTATTTGGTGCACATGAGTTCTGGGTGTATTTACGAAGGGGACCCTTCGCTCACGCTCAGGGCAGGCGCCGGGAACAAAGGAGACAGAGGGTTCACAGAGGAGGATCCGCCGAATTTTTTCGGCAGCTTCTATTCACGAACGAAAGGCTGGAGCGATCAGATGATGAAAGACTTCCCTGTATTGAATCTTCGACTCCGCATGCCCTTCGACGGATCGCGTTCGGAGAGGAACTTGATCACCAAACTCGTGAAGTATAAAAAAGTTCTCGAACAGGAGAATTCCATCACCTACCTTCCGGATTTTCTGGAAGCCGCACGTATCCTCATCAGTAAGCGGAAAACGGGGACTTTCAACATTGTGAATGACGGCGTCATCAGTCCGTACCGGATCATGGAACTCTACAAAGAGATTGTGGATCCGAAACATGTCTTTGAAAAACTCACCGTCGAAAAACTGGATACCGTTGTGAAAGCTGGCAGGAGCAACTGCATCCTTTCCACGGATAAACTAAAAGGGGAGGGGATTACTCTGCGGTCCGTTGAAGAGGCTGTGCGTCAGGCGCTGGAGCAACTTGCGTAATAACGTCGGGTGTTTTTCGCTGCACCATAGCGATTTTTGCCTCCATCCGGGCAAGTTTTGTCCTGTCGAAAATTTTTCCGCCGGTCATCACTGCATATCCAATGGATCCTAGACTAGGCATGACCTTATTTCGGGAATCAGGGTTCTCTTGGATGCCGATAGTTTTTGCTTGATTGGAGGTGTTGAGCATTGGCGGTTATTTATAGCGTTGGATCCGTCAAAGTCAAGAAAACGCAACATTCCAGTGATCCTTGGTCGTCAGAAGCTTCGTTGAGAATCCCCTGAATCCCCTTGAAACTGGCCGGAATCTTCTTTATAGTTCGTCACTCTAACAATTTCATACTCTCATCATGAGTCCCGCAAAGGATCCCCTCGACCGGCTCATCGACAGTACGTACGACTTCGGCCGGATCATGCGGCGTCTGATGATCGGTGGGATGGGCGCGGGCAAGGGGGCGAATCTTCTCCAGATCCATGCACTCTTCGTGATCAGCGAACAGGAAGGCATGACGATGACGGACTTCGCCAAGTCGCTCCACGTTTCCTCTCCTTCAGCGACGTCGCTCATGAACCGTCTGGTGAAGATGCAGTGGGTGGAGCGGATGCATGATGACGTGAACCGCAAGCTGGTGCGCCTCTGGCTGACGCCACTCGGCAAGCGCGTCCTCAGGGAAAAGAACGAAAGACGGCGGGAGGTTCTGCGTCACATCTTTGGCATGCTGACGGTAGCCGAACAGGAGCAGCTGGCGCGGCTGCATGAGAAACTTAGTAGCAAATTGTCCGCGGCCCCGGAGGGCCGCGCTCATCCCTAATATCCGCTTCCCGCCTCCCCTCATTCCTATGTCTCCCTCTCTCGCATCATTCTGGTCCGCTATCCGCCGTCACAAGAAGAAAACCATTGTCGGCATCATTGCCGTCATTGCCATCGGACTGATCGTCTGGAGCGTAACGCGTCCAAAAGTTCCCGAGTATGTGACTGCCATTGCCGAGCGTGGCGATCTCCGTCAGACGGTGGAAGCCGTGGGGACCGTCATCTCCGAGCGTGAACTGGAACTCCGTTTCGGGGCGTCTGGCATTGTGCAGCAGGTCTTCGTCCGTGAAGGCGACAAAGTGACCGCGGGGCAGCGCCTCGCGCAGCTCAAGGCGGGAAGTCTCGCAGCGGGCAGTGCTTCGCAGGCGGCGGCTCTTCAATCCGCTCAGGCGGAATTGCGTGCAATGGAAGAGGGGACGCGTCCCGAGGATATCGCCATCGCCGAAGCGGATTTGCAGAACAAACGTGCGTCGCTCCAGTCGGCACAGCAGACGCTTGCATCCGCGGAACAGAACATTCTGCGCGCGGAGGAGCAGATGGCGGTCCTGCGGCAGGAAGCCGGTGTGGCGCTCAGCGGACAAGTCACGAGTTCACTCAGCTCCATCAACGAGCAGCTCACGACGATGGAGAACTCACTCTCGACGATTGATGACGTCCTCAGCCGGACCGATGTGAGTGACGCGATCTCCAAGGATCGTCCGCAGGCACCGGGGGAGATCATGGCGCTGAAGCGCAATGCGCTCTCGGCCATCTCTTCCGCGCGACAGTCCGCTGCGGCTGCAACCGATTACCAGGCGGCTATTGCCGCGCTCACATCCGCACGGACAGCGGCAACGTCCGCGGGTGTCGCGATGGACTCACTCTTCTCACTGATTTCGTCACTCAAGGAAACACAGTACTTCGACGCATCTACGCGCGAGAATGTGAAGGCATCCATCGCTGCCGAGCGCAGCAAACTGCAGGATGCGGCAACGGCCGTCGCGTCCAGCCTCAGCTCGCTCCAGAACGCATCGGCCAGTTTCGACAGCAGGATATCCGCGCAACAGACGACGGTCACCTCGCAGCAGGGGACCCGCGATCGGGCGAAGGCGGACATCCTCACGTATCAGGCAGCGGTCCGGTCCGGCGAAGCGCAACTGCAACTGAAGAAGGCCGGTGCCCGGCAGACGGATATCGATGCTGCGCGCGCCAGAGTCCGTCAGGCGCAGGCGAATCTCGCCCGTTCCCAATCTGATTATGCGGAAACGATCCTGACCGCGCCGGTGAGCGGTACCGTCACGCACGTCAACGTCCGCATCGGCGAATCCACGCCGACCGGCGCGGCAGTCACGCTCCTCGGCGAGTCGCCGTACCGGGTGGAGATGTTCGTCTCCGAAATTGATATTCCCAAGGTCACGCTCACTCAGTCGGGCAGTGTTGAACTCGACGCCTTTCGCGGCACGCACTTCGCACTCCGTGTCGGCGACATTGATCCCGCTGCGACCGATAAAGACGGCGTGCCCAAGTACCGCATTCGCCTCGACTTCGTCCACCCGCACAACGAACTCAAAATCGGCATGACGGGCGACGCCCTGATTATCACCGGGCAGCGCCAAAATGTCGTCTCCGTTCCCTCGCGCGCCGTTCTCGATCAAGCTTCCGGTTCTGGGCAGGTCGTCCGCGTTCTGAAGGATGACGGATCGCTCGAGGAACGTTCCGTCA
>CAYGNM010000111.1:0-4076 GCA_964351275.1 uncultured Candidatus Peribacteria bacterium
TCCGGCACCATGCAGACCGTCGGCGTCAGCCACTACCTGCGACTCCTGAAGAACGCCGTCGAAGAACTGCGCAGTGGCAGCAAGGGCGAAGCGGAGGAGGAAGACATCACCACGGAGATCCAGCTCCCCATCGAAGCGCTGATTCCGTCGTTCTATATCACCGATAACGAAGAGAAGATCAGCGTGTACCAGAAGCTCGCGGGCAGCGAAGATGAGGCGATCCTCAAAGAATTCGAAACCGATTTGCGCGAGGAATTCGGCGAATTGCCCGCGCAGGTTCTCTCGCTCTTCCAGATTCTGCGATTGAAGATGGCCTGCCGTCGCGCAGGAGTGCTCCGCGTCAAAGCTGAAGAGGATTCACGGCAGCCATTCATCGTCCTTGCCCTGAGTCCGCGTGTGACTGCCAAGGAGATCATGCAGCTGCTCCATCACAACTCACAGTGGAAGATCAGCGGATCGTCATTGAAAATCCCACAGTCGGCTCTGGAGCAGAAGGCGGACGGAGGGGATTGGTTGGTGGAATTGACAGAGGAGGTGGGGTTGTTGCAGAGGAAGAAGGAGGCGAAGGTGAAAAATGTAGAATGAATGTGGTTTTAATTTCAGCGGAGACGCCGACGTCTCCGCTGAAAACCGCGATAACAGCTCCGTCATCATTTTTGGGTCCGTTCCACAATCCTCTCGCCCTTTATCTCCACAGATCGCACCACTCCTTTCTTCTCCGCCCTCACAATCTTCAAGATTTTCGCGCCCACATAATGCACTGTCACCCCATCATCAATCGCGATGCCAGGGGAGATCTTTCCGGATTTTAGCAGACGATGATACGCAGGTCGGCGATCCTTCTCGCCCGAATAATGTGGGCAGCAACTGCCTTTCAGAAATCCGAGACACGGCAGCGGCATCAATTTCCCTTCCCACGAGTCCGTGACGCCTTGCTCGAACCAGCAGATCGCGCCGGCGCTGGTTCCCGAAAGGACGATGCCTTTCTCCCAGGCTTCTCTGAGGATTTCGTCGATTCCCCATTCTCGCCAGACCGCGAGCATACTTTTGGTATTGCCCCCGCCGACGAAGATCGCGTCTTGCGACAGGAGCGTTTTTCGGAGATCCGGCGTTCGTTCAAAAAGTGGGATGTGTGACGGACGGCAATTGAAACGCAAGAATGTTGCATAGAAATTTGCGATGTATTTGGGCGAGTCTCCTGTCGCCGTGCCAAGGAAGGCGATGCGTGGTTTCTTCGCGTGCGTTTGCTTCAAGATATATTTCTCGAAGAACGGTTCCTTATCCGGTTTTGCAAATGCGTGGCCGCCGATGGCGATGATTTGCGGTTTCTTCATATGCGCGGATTGTAGCGTCCTTCGCTCCGCTCAGGATGACACGTTCACAATTGTAAATCCTCTCTTTTCAGCGTGATTGTTTCCCCGCGCTTCACACCGGTCGTGAGGATGTAGTCCGCCAGGTAGGTTTCGACGACGTTGGTGATCACACGACGCATTTCGCGTGCGCCGAATTCGACGCTGTAGCCTTTCTTCGCGAGCGCCGCGACCACGTCTTCGTCCACGAGAATCTTCACGCCTCTCTTGCGATCGAAGTCCCGTATGAGGTTATCGAGCATCAGAATCGTAAGTTTTTCGGCCTCCTGCTCCGTGAGAGGATAATAGACGAGGACGTCGTCGAAGCGATTAAGGAACTCCGGCGAGAAGAGCTTCTGTTTTAAGATCGCGTCGACCAGTTCCTGCTTGAATCCGCTCCGGGATTCCGCAGAGTCGCCTCTCTCTTTGAAGAAATCACGGATGAAGAGTCCGCCGGCGTTGGAGGTAGCGATGATGATCGTGTTACGGAAATTCGTCCGCACGCCTATACCATCCGTGAGCTGTCCCTCGTCCAGGATCTGCAGAAAGAGGTTCAGGACACGGGGATGCGCCTTCTCGATTTCATCGAGGAGGACCAGGCTAAACGGCTGGTCCTGGATTTTTTTGGTGAGATATCCTTCCGCGTGGCGCACGCCGGGTTCGGATGAGCCGATGATCTCCTCGATGGAATTCTCCGTGCTGTACTCGTTCATATCAAGACGGACGATGCGGTCGACGGATCCGAAGTAGGCATCCGCGAGCACCTTCGCCGTCTCGGTTTTGCCGACGCCCGTCGGTCCCAGGAAGAGGAATGTGCCCAGTGGCCGCTTGCGCACGCCGACATCCATCCGCGCGCGCTTGAGGGCGTTCACCAGTCCATGGAGCGGCTTCTCCTGACCGATGATCTTGGTGCGGAGCGTGCTTTCCAGATGCAAAAGCTTGTCCTTCTCCCCGCCGGAGACCTCGCGCACGTTCATGTTCGCCTTCAGCGATACCACATCACGGATGTGCGCTTCCCGAACCGTCCGGTCACCATGCTGCAGCGCCAGGAGAATGGCGTCTTCCATCACGTGCATTGCCCGGCCGGGGAACGCCCCTTTGCCGACGTAGCGCCGGGAGAGCTCGACGATGGACTGCAGTGCCTTATACGTGATGCGGATCCCCTTTCGCTCCAGCCCGAAGTATTGCTCCATTAGCACGGTCATCGTGTCGTCGTCAGAGGCATCCTCCAGCGGGATCTTCTCGAAGAGATTGTCCATCGCCGGGTCTGGCTTGATCAGGCTGTGATAATCCTGGGTATCGGCCAGCGCGATCATGCTGATGCCGCTCGTTTGCAGGAATTCCAGAAGCACGCATTTCACATTCGCGTTCGCCGCGCTGAGCAGCATGCCGACATCGGGAACGATGAGGATGAACTTTCCAGCCTTTCTGGCCTGTTCGAGTGCAGAGAGCAGGAACGCATCGGGCTGCGCCACGCCCGAAAGCAAGGTTTGCGTCTGCAGAATGAGGACGCGCGTGTATGCGCTGCCTGCCTTCCGTTCCGCGCGCCGCAGATCCCGCGTGAAATTTTCAATCAATGTCCGCTTCCCCACGCCAGCTTTGCCCGTCACCAGAATGTTATTCTGTGTGGACCGACGGACGATGCGGCGCATGTTTTCGATGGCTTCCGTGCGCAGGATCACGACCCGTCCGCGCTTCCAGAGAATACTCTCGCTCAGGTCGCTTGTGAGCCTATCGAGATTCCGGGTGTATCCCATCACCCACGACCGTCCGATTCCGCCGAAGTTCCGCAGGAGCGACCGGGAACTTAGGAACCAGTCCCTCGCTTGCCGGAAGTGCAGCATTTCCCAGTACGCAATTCTCTCCAGATCCGTTTCCGAGAGATCGCAGCGGTGCAGAAGCTCCTGCATCGCCGGATCGTTCTTCAGGAACAGCGTGAGGACCATGCTGCCGCCGATCTTCTTCTCCTTCCGCGCGGCAAGTTCGGGCAAGGCGTCGCGTATCCATGTATCGAGATCCGTGATGGGAGCCTGCCCTGAGCCCCTCGGCGTTTCTCGGGATAAACTCCGTCGAAGGGCTTCCAGTGCCGTCGCCCGGTCAATTCCCATTTCCCGGAGCATGAATGCGGCGCGGTCCGTCTTGAGTGCGGCTTCCAGAAGCACATGGACGTCCGGTTCCTTCTCCCACGCAAATTCCCGCACGAGTGCAGGAGAAAGAACTCCGGCGAGATTCGATTCCGAGAATGGGGCTTCGTCATCATTTTCCAGTTTCGCGCGGATGAACGTCTGTGTCAGCAGGAGCAGCGATGTCAGTAGGAGCAAAGCGATGCCCAACGGATTTCTGTCTCCCGTTTTCCAGAGGAGGATTGCGAAGGGAGAGAGGAACACTCCACAGGCGATCCATCCAACCGGGCCGAAGAAGACTCTCCGCAGCGTGATTGCTGCGAAGGCTTTGGTAGCCGTCAGATCGAAAGACTGCTCAGACATTTAGAAGGCGGAGAAGAGATATGCGATGGCAGCGATCACGAGAACCGGATACGCGATCCAGAGGAGCAGGGCGGCGAGGAATCCTGCAAGGCACAGCGCCTGGAGAATCACGCCGAAGCAGATCGCAACAATCCGGAAGATGAACCCGATCGCGCGCGTCGTGAGATTGAGGAAGAACGCCTGCGCGATCAGTTCCCAGTTGAGACCCTGCAACACATAGTCATCCGCAATCCCCTTCCAA
>CAYGNM010000112.1:0-4065 GCA_964351275.1 uncultured Candidatus Peribacteria bacterium
CTATGGAGTGCAGTGCTGGACTGGCATTTCCCGCCCGGAGCGGACATCGTCAACAATGAATTGATCTGGAGGGACGTGACCCTCAACCCCCGCGACCAACGCGTGTTCACGTTCCGTGCCCGCGTCGATGGCCGTGTGCCGACCGGCTACATCATCCAGGTCGTCGCCCGCGCGGGGAACGTCGTCGCCTCAGACCGCACCAACACCGGCGGCACCCCCTACTCGCTCTTCTCCTCCATCACCGACGGCCGCGATCGCGCGAGCCGTGGCGATCTGCTCACGTACGTCGTCCACATCGAGAACACGTCTGGACGACTGGATCCCCACGCCAACATCGATGCTGCCATTCCCCAGTACTCCGAGTTCGTCTCGGCAACCGAAGGCGGCGTGCGCGACCGCGAGAATATCCGCTGGCTCGATATGGAAATTGCAGCCAACGGCAGCCGCGATCTGCGGTTCACCGTACGCGTCCGCAGCGATGCCCCGGACGGCGCCTTGCTCCGCGCAACAGCAACTGCGCAGGGACAGGTCAGCAGCGATGTAACACAGGTGGGCGGGGTCGGCGGCGGGTACAGTTACTCTCCCTCCTCTTCGTACTCGTACTCTTCTCCATCGACCTACCGCAGCACAGCGATCACAGGAAGCCGGGCCTACGCCGGAGCGCTCGACGTGCAAAAGACCAGCGATCGCCTCTCGGCAACCGCAGGCAGTTCCATCGAATACACCGTCACTGTTCGCAATAGCAATAACCGCGAGATCCGGAACATCGCCGTTCGCGATGTCTTCCGTCCCTCCGAATTCACGGTCACGGATCCGGGATCGGGTGCCGTGCGCTCCGATACCATCGCTTGGGATATCGACAGTCTCCAGCCCGGCGAGAACCGCACCTTCACGTACCGCGGCAGGCTTTCACGCAGTCTCCCCGCCGGATACAGCGTCCTCAACACCGCACGCGCCTTCAGCTCCGACGTCGCCTACGTTCCGACATCGAACTCCACGGTGGGTGTCGGTGACTCCTTCGAGTACGGCAATCCGTATTCGTCCTCGTACAACGACGGAAACTATTCCTACAGCAACGATTCGTTTATCTATGACAACCTGCCCCAGGCGGGTATCGAAGACTTCTTCGGTGCGATCGAGAACACACGGCAATTCCTGACGCCGGTCAGCGCCGCTGCGGAGGGGAACGCTCTTCCATTGATCCTCTGGATCGCGGTGATCGCTCTCGGCGTGATAGGAGGGGTGACGGTGGGGAAAAAGTACATCGCCTGATAAATGACGTTATTTCCTTCGAGGAACGTACGGGCGGAGCATGCTCCGCCCCTACAGAGATCCGGTTTGTTGTAGGGGCGTTGCATGCAACGCCCAGACCGAGCGATTAAAGTGGAGAATCCTCATTCCTCCACCCTCTCCATCACAAACTCCCTCACCTTCTCCGGAAGCCCCTCTATCGCAGAGCGAATCATCTTCTCCTCTTCCTGCGGAGGAACGCTGAGCACCCACGCCGCAAGATCCTCCCCCTTCGGCTGCGACCCGCCGATGCCGATCCGGAGTCTCGGGAATTCTTCGCCGAGGACCACGACAATCGAGCGCAGACCATTATGGGTTCCCGGCCCGCCCTTCATCCGCAATCGGACTTCGCCCGCGGGAAGATCAATATCGTCGCAGAGAATCAAAATCTGCTGGCGGGGATTCAGCTTGTAGAACTCGACGAGCTTGCGGATACATTCCCCGGACCGGTTCATGTACGTCGTCGGCTGGACCAGCAGGACCGGCACCGTGATGATCCGCGCTTCCTGCATGCGGCAGAGGAACTTCTGACTCTCGGTCCAATCCCCTTCTCCGTATTTTTCGGAGAGGAGATCGACCGCACGGAAGCCGGCGTTGTGCCGCGTGCGATCGTGCTCCTTGCCAGGATTGCCGAGCCCGATGATGACGAGGTGGGGTTTCATGCTTAGAGTAATAGAATAATAGAGTAATAGAATAATAGGAACCACGGTCGAGTTTTCCCTCGATGAACATCCGCGCACGTTCCTATTATTCTACTATTCTATTACTCTATTATTCTCTCTCCGATCCCACCTTCGACGTCGTAAAGCTCTTCTTCCGACTGCGCTGCTTTGTTGTGTCGACGATGTCGGCTGAAGAGGGTTTTTCTTTTTTAAAATCGTCACCTTGAATGTGCTGCGCCACGAACTGCGAGAGGATTGCTTCCACGTGCTTCGCGTTCTTCAGATTCTTCGTGTGCAGATAGCCCTCCATGTTCTGGAGGATCGCCGATTCCACTCTACGCGGTCGCGGCACGTGATCGATGGCGATGGCGGAGCCCGTGGAGATCTTCTCCACCGAGACGGTGCCGTACCGCAGCAGCGTCCCCGTGATGCCATGCGTCTCGGTACTCACGCCCTGCACATCGCTATAGAGGATGCGCGCGGACTGGCGGTGGAACCAGCCGAGCCATTCGAGATCGATGATGCCGTGATTGGTGATGACCCAAGCATCCAGATAATAATCGAAGAAGTTACGCAGCCACCACACCAGCGATACGATCGCCCAGAGGTCACAGATTGCCGCCGCTGCCCGCGAGGGGCGCAACACCAGAACAGTGTCCGCAAGCAGAAATGACACCGTCGGCAACACCAAGAACCGCAGCCCGACCAGCCAGTGTTTATGCACGACGAGGATGATGTGCTCGTCATCCTCGAGATGTTTTTTGAAGAGAGATTCGTTCAACATGGCTTACAGTCTATTCGGCGGCGAAAGTGCTGTACACCGGGAGTACGCGGCGGTACGCTTTCTGAGCATGAGATTGCAAAAACATGGCTTCTGGTACCACCTTCTCGACGTCGCCTTCAATATCGTCGTGATCGTGGCAATCGTCGCGGGCATCCGGACATTCCTCGTTTCCCCCTTTCAGGTGGAGGGGAGCTCGATGATCGATACGCTCACCGACAAGGAGTACATCATCATCAACAAGTTCGCCTTCCTGGTCGGTGATCCGCAGCGCGGCGATGTAGTCGTCTTCCGTCCGCCGAGCGAGCCGGGCAAGTATTACGTCAAGCGCGTGATCGGTTTGCCGGGCGATACGGTCACCATCAAGGACGGCTTCGTGAGCGTGAAGACACCCGGAGAAAAGGAGGCGCACCGCCTGAATGAGTCGAGCTACCTGAATTCACGCAATCTCGGTCACACCTTCAAGCATCCTCCCAGTAGTGGCGACGCTGCGGCCGTCAGTTACACCGTTCCGTCGGGCGAGTTCTTCCTGCTCGGCGATAACAGACAGGGCAGCCTCGACTCGCGCAGCTTCACCGGCTCCGACGGCAAGCCTGAACCGTTTGTTGCGGAGAGCGAGATTAAGGGGCGCGTCTGGTTCATCGCGCTGCCGATCACGAAGATCCATGCGCTGGAGGCACCGGTATATGGACTCTAGCTTGCTAGCTTTTTAGCTTGTTAGCTTTGCGGCTCTTGAGAAAAATGGGACTGTGCCGTGAAGCTAAGAAGCTAATCAGCTAAAAAGCTAGCGTGAAGATTCCCTTGCACCAGCCCACCATTCGTGTAGGATAGACGTAGTCCCCTCGGGGATTTTTTTAGATCCGCCTCTATCATGATTTCCACCATCACCTCGTACTTCACCGAATCGATCCAGGAACTTGAGCTCGTCCGCTGGCCTACGCGGCAGCAGGCTGTGCGTCTCTCGACGGTGGTTCTCATCTTCACGCTGATTTGCTCCGCCGTCTTCGGTCTCATCGACCTCGGGTTGTCGGAGCTCGTGCATTTCCTCCTCTCTCTCACCTTCTAATTATGGGCAAACAGGATCCCCGCGCCGGACGAAACTGGTACGTACTGCACACGTATTCGGGCTACGAGGACAGCGTCAAACAGTCTCTTGAGCAGCGTATCGAATCCCTTGGCATGCAAGATTACATCTTCACCGTAATGGTGCCGAAGGAGAAGCAACTCGTCTTCAAGAAGGGCGAACCGGTTGAGGAAGAGAAGAAGCTCTTCCCAGGCTACGTGCTTGTAAACATGATTGTCACCGATGACTCGTGGTACGTGGTCCGCAAC
>CAYGNM010000113.1:0-4018 GCA_964351275.1 uncultured Candidatus Peribacteria bacterium
TCATTGTTGCGTGGGGAAAATTCTCACGCTCAAGAAGCATCCGAACGCCGATCGCCTCAGTCTTTGCGACGTGCAGACGGACGACGGCGTCAAAAAAATCGTGTGCGGCGGAACGAATCTCCGCGTTGGCATGCGTGTTGCGCTGGCACACGTCGGCGCACGAGTCCGCTGGCACGGCACCGAGATGATGACGCTGGAGAAGACGGGCATCCGCGGTGAGATGAGCGAAGGGATGATCTGCACAGCAGATGAACTCGATATCGGCAGCCGGTTCCCGCAGAAGAATGAGCATACTGTTGTCGACTTGGGAGATGGTGACGACGGAGTGGGGGAGTCGCTCAAGGACTACCTCGGTCTCGATGATGTGGTGCTGCACATCGATAATCATGCGATCACGCATCGGGCCGATCTTTTTTCTCACATTGGCTTCGCGAGAGAGTTTGTTGCACTCGGACTGGGGAAATGGAATAGAAGGAATACAGGAAATAGAGGAAAAAAAGGATTGTCGTTTCCCAAGACGGCATTACCAATGAAATGTATTGTCGATCGGAAAGATCTTGTCCCCCGCTATAGTTCGTGCCTGATCGAAATCGATGGCATCGGCGAAACGCCCAAGTGGATGCGCACGAGGCTGGAAGCCACGGGCTGGCGGTGCGTGAGTCTTCCCGTGGATATCACCAACTACGTCGCGATGGAGACAGGGATGCCGCTTCACAGCTTCGATGCCGATGACATTCGCGGCGACTTCCATATCGATACGGCAAAAAAAGGGGAGATGATCACCACGCTCGATGATGTAAAGCGTGCGCTGCCCGAAGGGGCCATCATCCTCCGGGATCGCGAAGGCATCTTCGATCTCCTCGGCATCATGGGCGGGCTCCGCAGTTCGACCAAAGCATCGACGAAGAAAATCTACCTCCACGCCGCCATCGCCGATCCGGCATCGATCCGCAAAGCGATCATCGCGACCGGGCATCGTACCGATGCGTCGACAGTCTACGAGAAGGGCATCCCGCGCGAATCGGCGAGTCGCGGCCTGCTCCGTGCAATCGAACTGTTCCTGGAGCTCGTTCCCGGTGCGCGCCTCGCGTCCAAACTTGAGGAATGGGGCGATGAGGGGAAAGCGAAGTCCATCGATCTCTCACTCGATCGGGTCAATTCCATGCTCGGCGTGGAGATTCCGGAGAAAAAGATTGCAAAAATTCTGGAAGATTTGGAATTCACCATCGGCCGTAGGGGCGGCTCGCGAGCCGCCCCTACGTTGACCATCACACCGCCATTGCATCGATTGGGCGATATCCGCGGCCAGCACGATCTGATCGAGGAGATCGGACGCATCGCTGGCTATAACGAGATTCCCACGGCGATGCCCCGAGCAGCCATCGATCCGCCCAAACGCGATATGCGCATGCATCGCTTCCGGGACATCCTCAAAGAAGACCGCTTCGTCGAGATCGTGCCGATTTCACTCACCGGCGCAGCACAATTACAGAAGGCAGGGCTCGATCCGTCTGTAGCCGTTGAGGTCCGCAATCCCATCAGTGAAGAACTTAAGCTCCTCCACACATCGACGCTCCCAGGACTCCTAGAACACGCGCAGCGCAACATCCTTCAGTCCTCCGGCCGGCTCAAGACGTTCCATCTGGCGCGGGTGTTCCAGAAAAAAGGGAGCGGAGAGCCCGTGCTCTCCGAACATACGGAATTGGGTCTCCTCCTCGCGAACATCACTCCGTCAACTGGGCCGCATGCACTCCTCGAGGAGCCGTATCTGCTGCTCAAGCGCACGATCCGGCAGGCCCTCTGCGCACTCGGGTACAAAGGAGAAGTCGCCGTCGCCGGCGTGGTCGCTCCGTACGCGCATCCAGGACGCTACGCAGAACTTCTGATCCGTCCATCCGTTCTCGAATCTTCGCGCGATGCGTCCGAACCTTTCGTCAGCGTCGGCACGCTCTTCGAAATCCATCCGTCGATTGCCTCATCGTACGATCTCTCGCACCGGGCCGCAGCCGCGCTGATCGATGTCTCGGCACTGCTCGCGATTCCTCCCGCCGTTACCATCGTCCAGGCCGTCTCCCAGTTCCCCGCCGTTACGTACGATCAGACGGAATCCGTTCGCCACACGCAGTCCGTCGGTGATGTGCTCAAGCGACTACGCGGCAGCCACGACTATCTGGAGAGTGTCTTCGTCAAAGATCTCTACGTCGCAAACAAGGATTCCTACAATCTGACACTCACGTTCACCTACCGCGCAAAAGACCGGACGCTCACGGAAGAGGAGGCGAAAAAGGTCCACGAGAAGGTTCTTGCGCAAATGGGGTAATTGAGGTATTTTGATATTTTTGGGCAGTCTGTTCCACAGGGGTGTGGAACGCCTTTCAGGCTTTCCCGAAGCTGAAATTTCGACATATCCAAAAGATTTTGCATCAGGGAATCTGGTGCAATTCATAGACCGGCCTAGCCTGATTCTGCATACTTCTTTTCCTTTCCTTTTATGAAGACCAGAAGAGCCGCATCGGCAACCAAGCAAGATATTGCTCTATTGCGGAAGCAAATGGCGACAAAGGCAGGTGTAGACCGCGCGCTCCGCCAACTCAGCGACGATTTATCGAAAAAATTCGATGCTGCTGTTGAAACAATGAAGCTCTACTTTGATGCCGCAAATGAACGTTTTTCTGGAGATATTGCGGCAATCAATATGGAGAAGATTAAAGATCATGAAACACGCATTATCCATCTAGAGGTGATTACTCGCGTTCGTTAAATATTTTTTTATTACGTTCTCATGTCTATCGTCACCAAAACCGGCGACGGCGGTACTACCGGTCTCTACGGAGGAACGCGGGTGTCGAAAGATCATCCGCGGATCTGCGCGTATGGCGATGTGGACGAACTTAATGCGGTCGTCGGCGTGGTGCTCACCTGTGATGGTCTCTCCGCCGATGCACGGAAGCAGCTCACTGAGATTCAGCACCTCCTCTTCCGCGTCGGCGGCGATCTCGCCACTCCATCACAGAAGGAATCCAAACAGGAACGCGTGAGCGCCGAGCACGTCGCACATGTCGAAGAGTGGATCACGTTCATTGAAAATAGTCTTCTCCCACAACGATCGTTCATCCTGCCCGGCGGGACAGCTGCGGCCGCGCAGCTCCATCTGGCACGCACTGTCTGCCGCCGCGCGGAGCGGTCCCTCGTCGCGCTCCAGCAGAAAGAAACAGTGAATTTTCAGGTCGCCGTCCTCCTCAACCGCCTCAGTGATTACTTCTTTGTGCTCGCACGGAAAGTGAACGCGGATGCGAAAGTGTGGGATACGGAGGTCAGGTACTAGGAAGCCAAGGAAGCCGAAGACAGCCGAGGATCTCTTTCAGTTTGGCCAGAAATTGAGTAGAAGAATCAATCCGAAGAAGAGCATCAGCGGTACGGCGATCAACCATGGCAGGATTCTGGATTTGTCAGAGCGAAGACTCAGATACAAACTCAATCCGCCGTAGACGATGGCGGAGACCGCGAGCGGGAGATCGGCGATTTGCATCCAGACTGCGGTGTTGTTCATCAAAGGTTTGTATTTGAGAAGGGCGAAGGCGATGAAGAAGGAGCTGCCCAGAAGATAGAAAAAGAATGCCGAGAGTCTGTGAAGGTGCTGGAGCATCTGGTGAGAGTATTAGAATAATAGAGTATTAGAATAATAGGAACCTCTGACGAACCAGACTTCATTACACCGGAGTCCTATTATTCTAATACTCTAATATTCTATTATTCTCGATTTAGAGCTTCTTCCTCTTCTTATTCTGCACCGTCAAACGATGTCTGCCCTTGCGACGACGGCGCGCGAGCACTTTGCGGCCATCCGCCGTGGCGGAGCGCTTAAGGAATCCATGCCTGCGGAGGCGGCGGCGCCATCGGGTCTTTCCTAACATAGCCGGGGAATGTTAGGTGAGGTTTGCAGCGGCAGCAAGGGTAAAGCGCAGCAGATTCCGAGCATTCCAAGGACCTTTGCGATAGGGAATGAACATCTTTCGTC
>CAYGNM010000114.1:0-4011 GCA_964351275.1 uncultured Candidatus Peribacteria bacterium
GTCACCGTGCGCGACATCCTTCCGAAGCCCCTCCAAGGGAAAATTTTCCCTGTGGGACGCTTGGATAAAGACTCCAGCGGTCTCCTGCTGATGACGAACGACGGTGTGCTTGCGCATCGCCTTACGCATCCCAAATTCGATCACGAAAAAGAATATGAGGTGACCGTGACGCATGTGATCAAAGACGGTCAGCTCCGCAAATTGGAGGAGGGCATGACGATTTCTGGAGAGAAGACGAAGCCAACGCGAATTCAACGGATGGGGGAATCACGCTTCCGGATTGTGCTGACGGAAGGCAAAAACCGGCAGATCCGGCGGATGTGCCAGAAGGTCGGAGCACCGGTCTCGACGCTCAAGCGCGTGCGGATCATGACGCTGAACGATTCTGGAATAAAGCCCGGGATGATCCGTCCTCTGACGACGTCGGAGAGAACTGCATTGCTCGCAGCCGTCGGGATATAATTCCCCATGAAATTTTTTCGTGTCCAGAACAAGTGAATCGCTTTCGGCAACGTTCGACTATCATCAGCTCCATGAAGCGTGAAAAGTCCACTCCCGTTCATCCGCAGTATTTTAACGTGATTGCCACGGCATTTGTGGTTGCGATGCTGATGCAGGCGGGATGGGTGATGATGCAATTTCCGTTGCAGGCAGAGCTGGTCGACTTTTTTCCTGTGAGCACTGCTGATGTTCTGCCTATCACGTCTCTTACTGAATCGACCGTGCCGGAGACCGAAGTGGAGTCCGTGGTAGCCGATGAGCAGCCATTTCCTCCTTTTGATTCTTCGTCGGAAACATCGTCTTTGTCGGACGTTGAGTGCGATGATCAGCTGATCTCCGTCCTCAGTTCATGGACGTGGGAGCAGCATGATGCCATGTGGGCGCTGATAGACGCTCAAGGAGGCGCGGATGTCAGCCAGCTCGTTCCCGCCATTGCGTTGCTCGGCCAACTTCCAGAAGGCACGACGATCGATCAGGTCAGGAAATGTATGGCTCATTGATGAGAAGGGCCCGGATGCGGAACCATTCCATAGTCGCGGCTCAAGTTGCATCACTGTATGCTTTCATTGTCTATGAAATTTATCTCACACGGCGCAGCGCAAGAGGTTACTGGAACCTGTCACGAATTGCAGATCGAATATGCGCCCGGGAAGGTCAGTCGCGTTCTGCTCGATTGTGGGCTCTTCCAGGGGCGGCGGGAGGAATCGGCCCGCAAGAATGCGACGTTTAATTTTAAAGTGACGGATATCGACGCCGTCGTCCTTAGCCATTCACACATGGATCACGTCGGCCGCATTCCTCTTCTCTATAAGAAGGGCTACCGCGGGCCGGTGTACTGCACGTACGCGTCCAAAGATCTGGCGGCGGTAATGCTCCGTGACGGAGGCTACATCCAGGAACAGGACGAGGAATTCTTCCAGAAGCATCTGAGGGGCTCCATGATCGCCTTCGATGGTCCGCTCTATACCCAGGAGGACGCAGCCGCCTGTATGAAGCTCTTCAAGGGGCAGAATTACGGCGACTGGATCACCATCTGTCCCGGTCTCCGGGTCCAGCTCTTCGATGCCGGGCACATCATCGGTTCGGCGCAACTGTTGATGGAAGTGACGGAAAACGAAAAGAAGCGCCACATTGGCTTCAGTGCCGATCTTGGACGGAGCGAGCTGCCCATCATTCGCGATCCGGTACCGATGCCGCCCGTCGAAGTCCTCATCTGCGAGAGTACGTACGGCAACCGCCGGCATGAGGAAGTTGGCTCTGCGAAAGTGAAGCTGAAAGAGGCGATCATCCGTACGGCCGAACGCGGTGGCAAGATCATCATCCCGGCCTTCTCGTTGGAGCGGACGCAGGAGATTGTCTATGACCTCCATGTCCTGTGGGACGCACGGCAGATCCCGCCCGTGCCCATCGTCATCGATTCTCCGCTGGCCTCGAGCGTCACGGACGTCTTCATGAAGCATCCGGAGTGTTACGACCAGGAGATGTTCGCGCAGTTCCTGGGCAAGCAGCACAATCCTTTCCAGTTCTCCCTTGTCCGCTACACCGATACCGTTGATCAGAGCAAAGAACTCAACGGCACACCCGGCCCGATGATCATTATGGCGGCGTCGGGCATGTGCGAAGCCGGGCGCATCCGACACCATCTCAAAAATGAAATCGGGAATCCCAAGAACACTATCCTCGCTGTTGGGTATATGGCAGAGAACACGCTCGGCCGTCGCGTTGTGGATCCCACCGTCGGGTCCATCAAAATCTTCGATCAGATGTATCCGAAAAAGGCAGAAATCGTCTCGATTGATGCGTACTCCGGCCATGCCGATCAGGACGATCTGGATCAGTACGTGGCGGCGGTCGACGGACTCAAGAAGGTCATTCTGGTTCATGGGGAATTGGAGCAGATGCAGCCGTTTGGAGAGCGGTTGAATGAGAAGTTGGGGGTAGAAGTACTGATGCCGAAGCGGGAGGAAGAAATTGTTATCTGAAACTGCCATTTCTTTGTCACGGCGACAAAGAAATGGCAAAAAGAAAACGCTCCGCGCTCCAAGGCCCGCTCCGCTCGCCCCTTCACCCCCCTGGAGCGCGGGACCCCTCCTGTTTTGTTTACTGTTTGTTTACTCACCTCCCCGCTTGCCCGGCCCTTCGTCACGCTCAGGGTAAACGAAGACGGGTGGCGCGGGGGACGCCCCCAGTATGTGTTTGTTGTTCTGTTTTTTGCGTTACAGGCCCAATTCAGCGGCGACATTCTTCATCGAGTCGAGGGTGAACTGAGGTGTCTCCTCACGGAAACATGCTCCAAGACACTTTTTTCATGAAGGTGTCGCCTTCCCCCTTGATAAGCGCAAAGAGAACGGGAAACGTTTGCGTCGGCAGAGTCGAAAGATCCAAAGTGCCGTCTTTTGCTATCGGGACCGGGGTGAATCGCATGATGCCGGCCGGATCATAGGTGGTCATGTAGAGCGTGATCGGCTCGGTGGGATGAAAGGATGGATCGATTGCGAGCCGGATGGGATGGGCAGGATCAAGAATGAACGGCGGATTGTTCACAGCTTCCTCTGCGATCAGCGTGTCATCAGAGAAAATCATCGAGCAGCGCATATCTTTTTCCGGTTCCCTGCAATAGTACGCGGCTGAGGGGGCGTGGCGGTGACCATCCTGTTTCAGGCCAATCACTGCGCCCGCTGCCTTCCGCATAATCTCTAAAAAGAATTCATCGCAGGTGATGTAGGGTTCGCAGGTACTCACGATGTCGTATAACTTCTCCTTTTCTTGCAGCTTCTCTCCCGGTGTGCGTGATGATGTATCAATGTCTCTGTTTTCAGTATCGATCTTGATCATGTCTGCGCGCACACGACCGTCATCTCCTCGTATCCACTGCAGTCTTTGCTCAAGACTGATGCTCCCCGAATCCGTGAGAGGATTGCCTTCTGATTGTCGATCAGCTTGGCAGCCGAAAAGCAGGAGCGGCATCAATAAGAGAAGTTTTTTCATGCATGAGATGGGGGACGTCATTATAAGCCCAAGTCTTCGGCGACGCTCTTCATCGCTTCCAGTGTCAGTTGGATCATTTCATCAAGAGGAATGTTCAAGAGCTCCTCACACTTCCGAATCTGCTCCCGATCAACCTGCGCTGCGAAGCCTTTGTCTTTCATTTTCTTTTTCACGCTCCTTACTTCCACATCGGCGATCTTTTTACTGGGTCTGACAAGGGTCACGGCAATGATGAAGCCGGTGAGTTCGTCGACGCAGTAGAGGCATTTCCTCAACATGGAGTTCAGAGGATTCTCTGCGCCGTACTTGGCAGCGTAATGGGAACGAATATCCTCCAGAAGTTCTTTGGGAGAGCCAATTTCTGAAAGCATCTGTTCCAGTGTTTTACCACAGTGTTCTTCAGCATCTTTCTCGAGATGATCCCAATCGAGGTCATGTAACATGCCAGCAACTCTCCACGTGTCGACATCGCCTCCAAATTTCTTTGCCAGCTCTATAGCCTCATTAATAGCCACCTTTGGC
>CAYGNM010000115.1:0-1858 GCA_964351275.1 uncultured Candidatus Peribacteria bacterium
AGTTCTGCCACTTGATCGTCTCCACTTTGTTGTACTTGATGTTCGGCAGGTGCCAGAAGCTCGCGATTTCCGCCGTGCCGAGGAGGAGCGTGCGAAAGCGAATCGCCTGCCAGAACGACCGGCGCGGCGAGCGTCGGATGAAGCCTGGCACAATGGACTGGCGCGGCATGAGCTTGGGGTGCGCGATGTGGTTGCCCTGGATGCTGTTGAACTGACTGAAGGAGGATGACACGCCATGGAGCAGGGATTCCGCACGTGTGTGGGTCTGCGCCGACGTGACGATCCGCACAATGCAGGTGAATCCTGGATTGCTGGCCTTCTCATCGAGCGCCTTGCTGTACTCCTCCGCCATCTGCGACACACGCTCGCCGGTCGCCTGGTCTTCCTTCAGATCAATCGGTTCCGCGCTGCCGGTGAGCATGTCGAAGATCGCGCTGGCCCAGCTGATGGGATTCCACCATCGCATGCCGAAGTGCTTCTTGGGGTTGATCAGGCGCTTGGCTTCGTTCTCCACCTTGTGTTGCCATCCCTGCGCGACCGGTCGCAGGATAAATTGGATTGCGGCACCTTCCTCCATCGTCAGCTTGGAGAAGGCGTTGGTGATGGTATTGAGCGGGTCGCTCTTGAGGCTCTGGTACGATTTGAACGACGAGCTCCAGTGCCTGGCCGGGACCAGGAGAGTGGCCGCCGTCACGGATTTGTCGGTGAAGATGTCATAATCTTCCACTTCGTCGATGATCGCATCTGAGTAGAACGACGTGATCTGCTTCTCGATCAGGTGCGCGATCGGCCGCGGACAGACGACGAAGAAGAGAATCTCCTTCGCGAGCGCGGCGTACTCCACCGAAAAGTACGGCTGTCCCTCCATATAACGACTGAGGTCATGATTGTAGAGTCCGTGCAGCGACTGAAAAAGGTGGTCCATCACGCCAAGGACTTCGCGGAAATCACTGCCCACCGTGAACTGTTCCGACTGGACTTCTTTGTCTTCCTTGCTCTCCTTCTTCGGCATCTGGATCTGTAGGAAGACGAGATCCCGCTCGCGGCGGTGATCTGCCCTAAGTCGGAGCCAGGCGAGCGCGCCGTACGTGGCACCCGTGAGGACCGCGACAGCCGCAAGAAATTCGAGCAGGAGAAGCATGGAGGAGGGGACTCTCGGGTATCCTAGCAGTATACCATGCCGCACGTCCTTCCTCCACGCATCATTGGCCTGGCATCACAGATCGGCTGGGATGCGTTCTTGCTCCTGATCCTGGCCGTTGCCGCTGTCGTCTTCATCGGCCTTGCCCCGTATCTTCGGCATTGGCAGGCGCTTCTGAGTCGTCGGGCGGTGCGGTCGATGCTCCGCGGCGGACTGCTCTACATTTTCGGCAGGCGTGGCCAGAGACGGGTTCATGGATGGAGGATGTTCTACCGGATGCGGGTGGAGGTGATGCTGCGCAGCCGTATGGCCATCCGCGGCATCAACCGGTTTTCGGTCGCCAAGCTGTGGGTCGACGGCGAAGCGTTTTCCCGGGTCAAGAAGCTCCTTCGGCGGGCGCGTCACACCGTGGTGATCCAGACGTACATCTGGAAAGACGATCGCCTCGGCCGTTCCATGGCCGAACTTCTCTGCGATATCGCGGATCGCGGCGTCCGGGTGTCGATCAGCAAGGAAGCCATCGGGGACGTCTTCGAGTTCCATCAGGATTTCCTGGGAACGAAAGACCAGTCGGAGGGAGTGTGGAAGCGCTTCTGGAACCATCCGTGCATTTCTATTCTCCACGAAGCCCGGAATGATCATTCCAAAGTGTTCATCATCGACGACCGGATCCTGCTACTCACGGGCATGAACATTGCCGACGAATATCACGAGACC
>CAYGNM010000115.1:1868-3984 GCA_964351275.1 uncultured Candidatus Peribacteria bacterium
TTACCTGGTGGAACTGCGGGGGCGTTCCTTCGTCGAGCAGTACCTTACCGATGGTGATGTTCCCGGCGTGGACGGCGAGGCGCGTCTGGTCATCAATACCGGTCATCGCAAGGAGATCCGGCCGGTCGTGATGGAACTTCTGCGCAGCGCATCCAAATCCATTGTGCTTGAGCAGAGTTACCTCTCCGACCCTGCGGTTCTCGATCTTCTCATCAAACGTAGCCGCGAAGACGTTCGTGTCATTGTCATTCTCCCGCGGAGCACAGATGCGCATCATTATGCGAATATGGAGGCCATCGGGCGTCTCCTCGCCGAGGGCGATACCAAGCGCGTCTCAGTCTTCCTCTATCCCCGGATGGTCCACGGGAAAATTCTCCTTACGGACCGCTGTCGCGCATTCATCGGCTCTGCGAACATGATGACCACGTCGCTCGATGACATGGGCGAAGTGAACGTCCTTCTCGAAGGGCGGATGCACCCCGCTATCCGAAAACTGCGCGGCGTCCTGCGGGAAGATATTCTCCAGAGCCTGCCGGTTTCGCGTCCGCCGCGGTTCCGGTGGCTGTGGAGATGGCTCACCTGGTTCAAATTGTAGGGGTGGAGGAACAGCGTGAATTCTGCTATACTAAGAGGATTTCATGTCCTCACATCCACAACGTCTGTCGGCGTTCACGAGTGCATCTCTCTTCCTGGCCATCGCCCTGGCGTTCACCATTGGGACACGCCTCGTCGCGGCCGGCGAATGCACGGGCAAAGTGTACGGCTATCCCGGATGCCCCACGCGTCCGGCCACCTCGTCGGCATCATCCACCTCGCGTTCAGGGATCTGCGGCAACGGCACCGTCGACGCGGGTGAGCAATGCGACAACGGCCGGTCCAATGGCAAGGCGGAATGCAGCACCGACTGCATGATTCGGTACTGCGGAGATGGCGTCCTCAGCCGGGAACTCCGCGAGGAATGCGATCCCCCGACGCAGGAGTACTACATCGAGGACGCGCAGGGCAATCTGACGACTGAAGTTCGCTTTGCCGATCCTCCTTCGTGCGGATGGTATTGCCAGGCTCCCGTCTGTAACGACGACGGACTGTGCAGCGGCGGATGTAAGAAGAAATTTGTTGCTGAATGTTCTCTGTCTTCCACAGCGGCACCGTCTGCGGTCGTCCTTTCCTCTTCGGCTTCTGCAACCTCTGTGCAGAACCACGCCTCTGCATCAGTTTCTTCTTCGGCCTCCGGTGCCTCATCCGATCCTGCCGCTGAGGTCTGCGGCGACGGGATCCTGCAGGACGGGGAGACGTGTGACGATGGGAATACCGTGGATGAGGATGAGTGCAGCAATGCGTGCGCACTCCCGGAGTGCGGCGACGGCATCGTCCAAACGCCCGAAGAGTGCGACGCAGGTTCCAAGAATTCCGATACCGATCCAGATGCTTGCCGCACGTCCTGCAAAAAGTCACAGTGCGGCGACAACGTCATCGACCAGGGTGAGCAGTGCGATACGGGGGATCGCAATTCCGACACGCGGCCCAATTCATGCCGGACGTCGTGCGCCATTCCCGCCTGCGGCGACGGGATCGTCGACAAAGGAGAGCAGTGCGATACGGCTGCGCAGAACTCCGATACTGCCCCCGATGGCTGCCGCACGTCCTGCAACCTCGCGTACTGCGGCGACACCGTGCTCGATAGCGGTGAGGAGTGCGACACGGGGAAGAAGAATTCCGATGCGCAGCCCGATGCCTGCCGGGCACTCTGCCGCAAGCCGCGGTGCGGGGATTCTGTCGTTGATCAGGGCGAGGCCTGCGATGGATCGAAAGACTGCACGGACCGGTGCACCCAAAATTCTCCCATTGCTCATCCGGCTGCCACGGCGTCTTCTCCGTCCGCCATCAAACGTTCGCCATCGGGCAGTCCAAAGACCGTCGCCAAAATTCCTGCGACCGGCACAACTTCCTTCCTCGCCGGAAAGACGGTGCCCATTGCACTCGGTGCAGGAGGAATCGTGATCGTTTCGACGATCCTCTTCCTCTTCCGCAAGAAGATTCCTTCGCCATTCCCGGCGGCTGCAGTCTTGGAGGTTAAATCGCCACCCGCTGATACGAGGTCACCGTTGCCCCTCCC
>CAYGNM010000116.1:0-3901 GCA_964351275.1 uncultured Candidatus Peribacteria bacterium
CCTGGCTCTCAAACAGCGCGAAGCCGCCGATCGCGACCGTAAGCGTGAGAACCGAGACGCCGATGAGAATGCGACGGGAGCGCATCATCGGGAGGAGTTGCTCATGGCAGCGGAAGTGGACGATGAGGGAACGAACGCGGATGAAGACACCGAAAACGCAGGCGCAGCAATGGGAACAAGAACGGAGGATGCTGATGACGTCGCAGCTCCTCCCCCCGGCATGCATTGCCATCCGAATTCCGGAAGACACGTCGCCGTGCAGCCGTCGCCGGTCGTCACGTTCCCATCATCGCAGTCCTCGGCCCCCTCGCGCCTGCCGTCGCCGCAGACGGGCGGCGTTTCGCAGACCCAGGTGGTGGTGGTAGTGGGCGCAGTGGGAGTGATGCCGATCGCGCCGAGCGCGGCGTTGATCACTTTCATCAAGAGACTCGTCTGCGTCAGCACGGGAGCAGGAACTTTGGCGAGTATGCAGTTGATGTTGACGCTAGAGACGGCGGAAGAACTGAAGACGAAGGCGGAGGAAGCTTTGGCGGCGGCGGCGGGACTCTCCGGTGTGACTGCCCCCGCTTTCGACCGGATGACGCAGGTATTTTTGCACCCGTCGTTGTCGTCCGTATTGGCGTCGTCGCACTGCTCGCCGATGCCCGTCTGCGTGGTGCCGTCGCCGCAGTACTCCCGCGAACACACGGAGGAACAGCCGTCGCTGCTCGTCGTGTTGCCGTCGTCGCACTCCTCGCCAGGATTGAGAGCGCCGTTGCCGCAGTTGGCGGTGCTGATGACGACCGAAAGACCCGACGAGAGAGACGAGACGTTTCCCGCGGTGTCGGTCTGTTTCGCTTTCAGGGAGTACGTATTCTCATCGAGGCCCGAGGAGGTAATGGCCACCGTACTGCTCGCACAGGTTCCCGTGCCGAGTGACGATTCGTCAGCAGCATTGATGAGCGCGACCGTTGTGCCACTCACGCAGGAGATATCGAACGTCGGGGTGGTGTCGGCGGTGATGTCGTCGCTGGCGGAGGATCCGGTATCGGATGCGGCGGTGAGATCGGGCGTGCCGGGGGCGTCGGGCGCAGTGGTATCGATGGTGACGGAGAGCGTGGACGAATTGGAGGAAATATTTCCGGCAAGATCGGTCTGGAGAGCGAAGACAGAATAGGTGCCGTCGGAAAGAGAAGAAGATGTGATGGTCACGGCGCTGGCGCTGCACGTCCCCGTGCCGAGCGTGGTGGACCCCTGCTTGAGCGTGACGGTCGCAGAGGTCTCACAGGTGAGATCAAACCGCGGCGTGGAATCGCTCGTGTCGTTGTCGGTACTGGAGGTGCCGGAATCGTCATCCGCTTTCAGATCGGGCGTGCCGGGAGCGGCGGCGGAAGTATCGACGGTCACGGAGAGTGCGGAGGACGCGGAGGAGGTGTTCCCCGCGGTGTCGGTTTCCTTCGCGGTGATGGAGTAGGTGGCTCCGGCGGTGAGCGTGCCGGAGGTGAGCGTGACTGTGGAGCTGGCGCAGGTACCGCTCGAACCGGACGATGATCCGTCATTGTAGAGTTGCACGGTGTTTCCCGTCGTGCAGCTGACCGTGAACTGCGGAGTAGTGTTGCTGGTGTTGTTGTCGGTGCTGGAGGAACCGGAGTCGGTCGCCGCAGTCATATCGGGCGTGCCGGTGCCGGTCGGCGCGGTCGAGTCGATAGTGACGGAAAGCGCGGATGAGGCAGCGGAGGTTTGGCTGCTCAGCGTCTGCTTCGCGGTGATGGAGTGGGATCCGTCCGAAAGTGTTCCCGTGGTGAGGGTCACGGTGCTGCTGGCACACGTCCCGCTCGACCCGGTCGAGACACTGTCGCTGTAGAGCTGCACGGTGTCGCCGGTGGTACAGCTGACAGTGAACCGGGGCGTGGTGTCACTGGTGTTGTCATCGGTACTGGAGGTGCCGGAGTCATCATCAACGTACAGGTTGGGCGTGCCGGGGGCGTCGGGAGTGGTGTCGCTGCTGCGGGAGCACCGTTGATACAGCGTGTACGAGCCATCCGTGGCCATTTTGCCGATATGTTTTCCGTCATTCATCGTGAACCAGACTTTTCCATCATAACCAAGAGTGTTGTTCATCGGACCGCTGCCTTCCGTGATGGCGTACTGGGTAAACGTCCCCCCGGTCGTCAACTTGTAGATACTTGTGGTGGCAGCAGGATTCGTCAGCCACAGGTTACTATCGGAACCGACGACGATATCGGACATACCGGTTGCGGAGTCGTATAAGGTGATGGTTCCCGACGTCGTGATTTTGCCGACTTTAATATCATTGAAGAGCGTAAACCACAGATTGCCATCGGGGCCGGTGACGATCATATGCGGACCGCCGCTGGAGATTCCGGTAATGGTGTACTCGGTAAACGTGCCCGAGGTCGTCATCTTGCCGATCTTGTTGGTGCCGAACTCCGCAAACCAGATGTTGTCGTCCGGGCCGATGGTAATGCCGTGTGGGGTGGACCCAATGGTGGGAATGGAATAGCTGGTATACACATCCGCCGACGTCAATTTGCCGATGAGACCTGACGTTTGAGTAAACCAAGCATTCCCGCTGGCGTCGGACGTGACGTAGAACGGAGCAACAATGTTATTGGTCCCAAGACTCACCGATCCGTCGGTCGTGATTTTGGGGACTTTATTCTCTGATCCCTGACCCGTGTACCACAAGTAACCGCTGGGCCCGGGAGTGATGTCCCATGGGTACGTGGCAGAAGAGTCGTAGAGCGTGGTCTGGCCGCCTGTCGTGATCTTGCCGACTTTGGATTCACTCACGGAGGTGAACCAGACATTATTATCAGAACCAAGAGTGATGCCGAAGGCCTGTGTGAAATCCTTGCAGCACACGCTGGGCATGGGATCGTTGTCGCAGGTCCACCCAGCTTCCAGTATGCAAACACCATCGCAACCATCGCCGGCAGTGGTGTTGGTGTCGTCACACTGCTCGGGCGGAGTGGCACCGGTGTCCAGTACTCCATCACCGCACGCCGCAGAGGCAACGGGTGCTGCCACAAACATCGCCGCAATCATCAGCACGGCTGTCAAAAAAGTAGTGGTCGCGCGTTGAAAAAAGAGGAACCGCATCGTGGCGACAAATGTACCAGTTTTTTGCCGACGTTTTGGCATGGCGAAGCGCTCTTCGATTGACAGGCATGTTCTGTAAGGGCGTTGCATGCGACGACGTTGTCGATCATGATAATAATCTTCCCGCACTCGACTTTTCTGGTCATGCTCCTCCTCCCCATCACCACTCCGGTTCTAAAAGACGGCGACGAACTCGCCGCTGTCATCCTTGGCTCCGCTCAGGATGACAGAATCGCAGAAGAAAGCCACAATTCGAGGATCCACAGCGCGGGTGAATCACAGCTGCAAATAGGCGACATCCTCGTAATTTCCTCCAAAGCCGTCGCGACCGTTGAAGGCGCAATGATCCACGTGCAGGAAATGACGCCCTCGGCGCGTGCAAAAATGATGAGCAAAAAAATTAGACGCGGTGCGCATTTTTGTGAAGCAATGCTTCGTGAACTGGAGCGGCTGAATGGAAAAATCATCGGCATGGTTCCGGGTGCCGCGCTCACCGAGGTCCGTCCAGAGGGAATGACCACGGGAACAATCCTGATCGCCAACGCCGGACTGGATGAAAGCAACGCGCCTGAGGGATGCGCGATTGGGTGGCCGCATGATCCCGTCTCCTCGGTCCGAAAGTTGCGGGAGGAATTGGAACGACGGATGACGGGTTGCGAGTTGCGAGTTGCGAGTTGCGAGAAATGCGACGTACCCGAAACCCGAAACCCCCCTCGGCCCGGCTCGGGACAAGCTCCACCCGCAACAGCGATAATTTTGTCCGACTCCTGCTGCACTCCGAGAAGGAGCGGCGTCACCG
>CAYGNM010000117.1:0-3866 GCA_964351275.1 uncultured Candidatus Peribacteria bacterium
CGCCGGTATGCAGATAGATCTGCTCCCCTAATAAGGAGGAACTCATCGCGGAGCATTCGATGTGCCAGCCGGGGAATCCAGATGCTGCATCTTCCCCTTCTGATTGACTGACATCTCCCGTAGAAAATTTCCACCGCAGAACATGCCGTCCATTATCCCCCACGCACTTCTTCCAGAGCGCAAAATCCGCCGGATGTTTTTTCCGTTCATCTACACCGACGCGCGCACCAGCATTGAGGTTTTGCAACGTGTTGCCAGAAAGAGCTCCGTACTGCGGAAAAGTCTCCACTGCAAAATAGATGCCATCTTCCGTTTCGTAGGCATTCCCCTTCTCCAGCAAAATCTTGATGATCTTCAATTGTTCCTTGATGAACTCGCTCGCGCGCGGCCGCGCCATCGGTTCCAGCATGTTCAGCGCCTTCTCGTCTTCCAAATATTGTTCCGTGTACCGCCGCGCAATTTCCAGCGGATGCATCTTCTCTGTCTCCGCCTGTTTCTGAATTTTATCGTCGCCATGATCGCTATCGTGCAATAGATGCCCCACGTCCGTGATGTTCTTCACATGCTTCACTTGATAGCCGCTGACCTCCAGCCAACGCCGCAACAGATCCGCCATCAGAAAACTCGAGTAATTGCCGATATGCGGCCTCCCGTAGACCGTTGGGCCGCATGTATACATGCTCACCTCTCCCGGTTTGAGGACGTGAAGTTCTTCTTCCTTCTTGGAAAAGGTGTTGTACAGCGTGATGGCCATCAGGAGAGAGAATACAGAGATTTAAAACAAGGACCAACCCGATGGCTGGTCCCGTTGCCTCAGAAGAGAGGCGTCTATTTAGCCGCAACGCTACCTTCTTTTTTTTGCGGCTGGCGGTTTCTTTCCGGCCCGGATGTTGGTCCAGACCTCTTCCCTATGGACGGGAATTTCTATGGGAGCTTCGATCCCAATACGGACCTTGTTCCCATCGATCGACAGAACGGTGACAACGATCTCCTCACCGTTGATGTAGATCTTCTCGCCCGGTCTTCTGGAAAGAACCATCATGCTAGGTCTCCTTTTTGCCTTGGAGGCCGGCTCAGAACACACGTCATCATGTGCTGACGACGATCGCTGAGTTACGCTAAGTGTAGCAAAAAAACCCGGGCACAGAAGCGTCCGTGCCAGGGTATTTATTGAGTCTCAACTAGTTGAGACTCGGTTGTCGTTGTGCGACCTTTGCTTGTGCAAGGTCGCTAAGAATTTTGTCGCGGATAAAGGTGTCGATGCCTTTTTCCGTGACGCCGCGGTTGCGCAGGATATGGATCATCCGTAGAAACCTGCGAAACGCGGGAGAACGTTCACGTTCTCTCATGACCAATTCCTCCTAGTAGGTCAGACCCCAGTCCCTTCGGCCGTCATGGCCAAAATCGCTGGGATAGGCCCATAGTAGCCTAAATTCTTATATTACACAATATAATATTTTTTTATTGCGTCAAACACCACTCATTCATCTTTTTCCGGCAAAGGCGGAAATCCTTGTTCTGCCAGAAGAATACTTGTTTCCGGCGCTGCAGAGAGTTCACCATGTATTTTCTGATAAATTCGCTCGTTGTAAAAGAAATACCCACCTTCTTTTAAGAGTCTTTTGACTTCCTGAACGATGTCCCTATCCAGCTGGTCGAGATCTTCATCACTGTATTCACCGAGCAATTCGGGCGCTGTCACTTGGAGGCCTCTGGAGTCCTCCATTTTCTGAGAGGCAACAAGGAATGCAGAACTGTTCACAATATCAAAAGACGCGTCGGCAAATGTTTTCAGTGTGTCAGACTTGGCGATATCAGCCTGGATATGCGTATAATTTTCGCCTTCACTTTTTCGTCGATCGATTCCTGTCACCTCCGCACCACACACACTCGCAAAGCGAGCAAACCACGGCTCATACATTCCCGTTCTGCGCTCTTCGAGAATCGCATTCGGTCGAGCTTTAGCGCCACATCCGATGTCGAGGATTTTTTTGCCCTGCAGTTCTCTAAAATTAGACGTGACAAGACTCAGTCGAAAATACTGAAATCGCATAAGACTATTGATGGTGTCATCCGCGGGAAATTCCTTGTCGAGCTGGCGCTGTGCATCATTCACAATGCTTTGGCTCTGCCTTTTCTCTACGTTCCTTTGCATTGTCTAATTATATCATAATTAAAATATATGTCAAAAAAGTAGAACACGCTTGCGTGATACACTTCGGGAACTTTCCGATATTCCCTCATGAACAATCAAGACATCCGCACTCTGCTCGCTGATAAAGCCGACTCACTGCTGAGTCACGTCTGCAAAACGATCCCCAAGGAAAAACTGCACATCCCGAGCATGAAAAACGTGCAGGAGGTTTTTTCGGCTTCAGACAGGTCAAAAACCGTCCAAGAAAATCTCAAGAGCCTCTACAATCACGGCCGTCTCGCGGGCACCGGATACCTCTCGATCCTCCCGGTCGATCAGGGAATTGAGCACTCGGCGGGAGCATCTTTTGCGAAGAATCCGGACTATTTTGATCCCGAGAATCTGATCCAGCTCGCAGTGAAAGGGGGATGTAATGCCGTGGCTTCGACCGTCGGCGCTTTGGGAATTGTCTCGAAGAAATATGCCGACAAAATCCCTTTCATTGTGAAGCTCAATCACAACGAACTGATGACGTACCCCAACAAGTTCGATCAGATCATGTTCTCGAGCGTCGAGCAGGCGAAAGAGATGGGCGCGCTCGGTGTCGGTGCGACGATTTATTTTGGATCGCCCGAGTCAGGACGACAGATTGTGGAAGTGGGACAGGCCTTCGCTAAAGCGCATCAGCTAGGGCTATTTACGGTCCTCTGGTGCTACCTCCGGAACTCCAGTTTCAAGAAGGACGGAGTCGATTACCACACCGCTGCGGACCTGACGGGCCAAGCCAATCACCTCGGCGTGACGATCGAGGCGGACATCATCAAACAGAAGCTACCGGAGGTGAACGGCGGGTTCACGGCGCTCAATACCGGCAACAGTTCGTACGGCAAATTGGACAAACGCATGTACGAGAAGCTGAGCTCAGATCATCCCATCGATCTGTGCCGGTACCAGGTGGCCAACTGCTACCTGGGCCGGATCGGACTCATCAACTCGGGCGGCGCATCCGGTGACAATGATTTACAACAGGCGGTGATGACGGCGGTGATCAATAAGCGCGCTGGTGGAGCGGGATTGATATCGGGCAGAAAGGCCTTTCAGAAGCCAATGGAAGAAGGAATTGAGATTCTCAACGCGATACAGGATGTGTATCTGTGTAAGGAAGTGACGGTCGCGTGATCCCTCACCCCTAGCCCCTCCCCTCCATTCGCGGGGAGGGGGATGTTTCTGTTTTGTGGTTGTTCTGTTTTTGTCTGTGTTTCTGTTCGCGCAAACAAACAACACACATCCCCTTCTCCGTGGACGACGGAGAAGGGTTAGGGATGAGGGATTACACCCGCAAATGCTCCCTATTCACGATGACCTGCTGCCCAATCCCGAACAGCGTCGAGATTCCCCAGTAAAGGGAGACAGCTGCGGGGAACTGGAATGCGAAGACACCGATCATCAAGGGGAGTCCGTAGAGCATCATTTTCTGCTGCGCATCCTGCGGCGAGGCAGGGGCTTTCTTCTGTTCCTTCTCCTTGTCCGAGACATCAATGACGCTCTGTTGTTGCTGCTTCTTTTTTCGCTTCTGGATGCTGAAAGAGAGCTTCATCTGGAGGAACTGCAGAACCACGAGAAGGATCGGCATCACGGTGATGTTCGGTTTGAGCAGATCGAGGCCAAGGAATGATGTGCCAAAGTGCCACGGAAGATTGCTGTACATGCCGTAGATAAGATGACGGGAAAG
>CAYGNM010000118.1:0-3822 GCA_964351275.1 uncultured Candidatus Peribacteria bacterium
TGTAGGGCACACCCACCTGACGGGCCAGCAGGATGTGCTCGCGGGTCTGGGGCATGGGGCCGTCAGCGGCAGAAACCACCAGGATGGCGCCGTCCATCTGGGCGGCACCGGTGATCATGTTCTTGACGTAGTCGGCGTGGCCGGGACAGTCGACGTGCGCGTAGTGGCGCTTGGTCGATTCGTACTCGACGTGAGCAGTGTTGATGGTAATGCCGCGCTCGCGCTCCTCAGGAGCATTATCGATATCGGCATAGCCTTTCTTCTCTCCTTCGGGCGAGAAGTTCATCGAGAGAGCGGCCGTTAAGGTCGTCTTCCCGTGGTCAACGTGACCAATGGTGCCGACGTTCACGTGCGGCTTGGATCGATCGAACTTCTTTTGTTCTGCCATAAACGGGGAGGGAAAATGAGAGGAAAAGGCCTCTGTCCGCGCTAGAGTAGCGCTCGAGAGCCGGGGCAGTCTAGGGAATATGGCTTGGCAACGTCAATAGCCGGGCATGACGGGATGTCGAAGAGAGCCGACGAACCATTCCCTTGCAGATCTTCGGCATCGTCGGCTTTATCGGCTTCTTCGGCTTCCCTAGAATGCGTTCATGCAATGGAAAGAGCGTACACGGGCATTCGTCCAAACTATCTGGCAGTGGTACTCCATTCATAAGAGAACCCTCCCCTGGCGCGATCTTTCCGATACCGATCCCACCGAGCGCGCGTACAAAGTCTTGGTGTCCGAGATCATGCTGCAGCAGACGCAGGTGCCGCGGGTGATCATCATCTATAGAAGTTTTCTTGAACGCTTT
Organism: uncultured Candidatus Peribacteria bacterium; assembly: GCA_964351275.1. Classification (GTDB taxonomy): domain Bacteria; phylum Patescibacteriota; class Gracilibacteria; order Peribacterales; family Peribacteraceae; genus JABFSS01. Next base: position 795 of record CAYGNM010000118.1, read on the forward strand.
CCGACGCTGGGTGATCTTGCGGTTGCCTCCAATAAGGAGGTGCTGATGGCGTGGAGGGGGATGGGGTATAATTCCCGAGCATTGCGGCTGCGAGATGCTGCGAGAATAATAGTCGGAGATTCGAACGGCTCGTTTACTCGAGGGCTCGTTCACTCGACTAGAAATAAACGAGTAAACGAATTAACGAGTAAACGAGTCGTGTTTCCCGAGTCAATGCAAGAGCTCACATCAATTCCAGGGATAGGGGAGTACACCGCCGCCGCCATCCGCAACTTCGCCTTCGGTCTTCCCACGCCCTGCATCGATACAAACATCCGGCGCATTCTGCATCGGACGTTTGTGGGGCCGGAGAACGAGGATGGGACGTGGCGGAAAGATGATCGGTATTTGTTGGGGGTTGCGCGGGCGGTCTTAGAAGAGGCTCTTCTTCAAAAAGGAGCAAAGACACTCGATCGGGAATGTTCGGGCGGAGCATGCTCCGCCCCTACAACCAACGCGATTTCTGTAGGGGCGCAGCAGTGCTGCGCCCCTGCCACAGCGGATTGGCATGCGGCATTGATGGACTTCGGCTCGCTCGTCCAGACTAAACGCAATCCTCGTTGGGAAGTTTGTCCTCTCACACAGAAGGGGATTATGAGGACGACGAAAAAGAATTATGAATCACCCCTTCGACTCGGCTCAGGGCAGGGAATTATGAATCACGGGAAGGTGAGCTCTTCTTCTAAGAAAATCGAGCCCGGAAGAACCGTCGGTTCCACATTCATTCCCAATCGAATCTTTAGAGGTCGAGTGATCGAAGCGTTACGCGACGCCCCCCGCGGTCTCACCCTGCACGATATCGGTGCGCAGATCGCTCTCGATTGGGATCCGAAAGAACATCACGAATGGCTGCAGACTATTCTCCACCAACTCACCCGCGAGACGATGCTCGGGGTGAGGAGGGGGAAGTATGTTCTGGGGTAGTCTTTTTAGGAGTTTCCTTTTAGGACTTATCGGCAAAAACACTTGAATACACGCTACTGATCGGCGACACTGTTCCTCTGTGATCTTCTCCCGTAAAAACGCCGGCAAATGGGTGGCAAGCAAGAACGGAAAAGTAGTGGAATCGTCCAAGAAATTGGAAACACTGCTGCGTAAAGTGGAGAGTCGCCCTGATCGGAAGAGCATCTGGTTCGACAAAGTGCCCCCTGCGCCGTTTATCGGCTCGACGTATGGAGTTTAAGGCATCGAACACTCCGGTTTTCGACCGTTGGTATGGCGAGGAGCCGCGTATTTCGTGAAAGGACAACCCACCATTCTTTTGGGACAGCACGAGTGTCTGTCGGAATTGAAAATTACTCTCGATGGAAAGCGCCGGAAAATTTACATCGATTGATTTGCAGTCCACACGATCCTCCAGCAACTCACCCGCGAGACGATGCTCGGGGTGAGGAGGGGGAAGTACGTGTTGGGGTAGACCTCAGTAGACGTTTGTGATGCGGACCGTCGGCACGATTTTTTCAAACAGCTCCTTCGCCTTTTCGTCGTCAGGTCCATGCACGGATAGATGGAGTCTCAACGTATCGTTAAATTTATCATCTTCGACCATCCAGCTTGCATAATGGTTTAGAAATCCAAAGGGTCCATAAGGCGAGGATGGTCCAACCCACAACCTGCACGTAAGGTACATCGAGCATACTTTTCCCGCCGGTGAATCAACCGGTTCAATATCCCGCACCAGACAAGGTCTGACACCCTCTGCCATCACTAGGGCAATAGTGCTTTCGATGCGGTCTGATGCTTCTTCTTCAAGAACTTCCAGCTCTTCTGGGGACATATACGTTCGCGCTTTTTCGATATATTGCTGATCGAGAAATTCCACCCTTCTCCGGGTCAATTCCTCAATGGGAAGACAGTAGGTTTCTGGATCCCAGCCCACTGACTGTTTAACCGGGTCCCCTTTTTGGAATAAAAGTCCACTTCCATTGTAGGAGAAATCAATCTGTATCATTTTTTCATTAATCAGGGATTGAGAGCATTCAGCTGTTTTGCTCATAGAACTGCAGGTGGTGACGAAACCTTTTGGAGCCTCGAATGTGATATCGCCATGGAAGTTATCGGGGTAGTACTTTTTTGTATACTGGACAGTATACGTCACGGGCTTTTTGTCCTCCTCCCGCTCCCGCTCTTCCTCCTCCCGCTGTCTCTGTTCGTCGTCTGTGGGAGATGAATGGTCCACGCACTGGTAGCAGACCCCGTCCATCTCTCCATCAGATCGCCTTTTGCCGCAACCGCCGACCGTTTCCGTCGTCTCGGTCGAATCCGGCATATAACCGCATTCGATGGCGAGTTCGTAGCGTTCTCCGCCCGGTCCGTAACTGACGTTGCAGTCGTAGTCCTGCGGGCACGAGACTTCAAAATTACTGTCGACTGTTTCTTGGGTCCATTCCCAATCCTGTTCATCCTGCTGCCGTGCCTCTTCCTCGCGCTGTCGTTCCTCATCCTGTTGTCTCTGTTCCTCCTGCACACGCTGCTCTTCCTGTTGTCGTGCTTGTTCCTGCTGTTGGAGTTCTTCCTGATGGCGATTCTCTTCCTCTTGCTGTCGTCTCTCATCCTGCCTCTGTTGTTCGATCTGCTGTTCCTGTTCCCGTTGTCTCTGCTCAGCCTCAGCGCGCAGAGTCTCCTCCCGCTCCCGTATTTGTTCTGACTGCATGTCGGTCTCCGCCTGCGCGTTGATGGTCTGAATAAATTCAGATGATGAAGAACTGCTACTCGAGCTTTCCGGATCACCCTCGTAGGTTCCCGTCGGACGGAGCGGTTTATCGGGAGCGATCGTGTATCGATCCGTTGTCTGGAGCGCCGGTCGGCTGGTATCCAGCGGAGGCGGAGTGAGCGGCGACGAGAGGATGCGGGAGAATTTTTGCCAGAAGGAGAGTTCCGGTTCCGGGGCAGGCGCGGCGGTTCGCAGCCGGGTGACCGCTTGCGATCGTGCGGATGACGATGAGGATGATGTCCCAGCCGCCGCGTGGGTGGCCGGAGGCGGTAGGGG
>CAYGNM010000119.1:0-3818 GCA_964351275.1 uncultured Candidatus Peribacteria bacterium
CGCGGAGCTGCTCTCTGACGGAGTCAGGGCACTCCGCGCGCAGATGATTCCCGTGAGTCTCCCCGGAAGCCCCATCGATACGTGTGGAACCGGCGGCAGTGGGAAGCGCACGATCAATACGTCCTCGCTCACGGCGTTCATTATGGCTGCGGCAGGGGGAAAAGTCGCCAAACATGGGAACCGCTCCGCGAGCGGCAACTGTGGCTGCTTCGATTTACTCGAAACGCTCGGCGTTCGCATCAATCTGACGCCTGAACAGGAACAGAAGATCTTCGACGAGCTCGGGATCGTCTTCCTTTTTGCCCCGCTTCATCATCCTGCATTGCGTCATGTCGCTTCCCTTCGGAAGAAGCATGGAAAAAAGACGCTCTTCAATCTTCTGGGACCGCTCTGCAATCCCGCGGGAGTTTCCCGGCAGATGATCGGGACAGGGAATGATGCGGATGCTCAACTGATCGCCGAGACGCTTCATCAACTTGGCTCATTCGGATCTCTGGTGGTGACGGGACATGACGGACTCGACGAAGTGACGGTCACAACGTCGACGACGGTCCGCCGCGTACTTGATTCTGGCGTAGAGATGACTGAATTTTCGCCGGAGACGCTGTCGATTCCGCTGGTGACTCCCGAAGAGATCATCGGAGGACGTCCGGAAGAGAATGCGAAGCTGTTTTTGGAACTTGCGAGAGGTGGAGGCTCGGAGCCAATGAAGAATCTTGTCTTGGTGAATGCCGCGTATGCGCTCCTCCTGACCTCTCTCGTGAAGAATCTCGAAGATGCTCATGCTCTGGTCAAAGAAACACTGTCTTCCGGAAAAGTTTTTGACCTCTTCTGTGCCTATCGTGACTTCTCCCAGTCCCTCTGATGACGATTCTCGATGACATTGTTGTGCAAAAAAAGCGGGAGATCACTCTCCTTCCCGTCATCACGCCCGTACCGCATCGCGGTCCGTCCTTTATCGATGCCATTCTCAGCACTCGTTCGTCTCTGATCGCCGAAATCAAACCGAAGTCGCCTTCCGAGGGGCAGTTATTGAAGAGAGAAGACGTCCCCGCTCTTGTTCAGATCTATGATGATTCTGCGCAGGCGATTTCCGTCCTCTGCGATGAACGATTCTTCGGTGGGGGATTCGATCTTCTCGCGCAGGTGCGGTCATTAACCCAAAAGCCGCTCCTCGCGAAGGAGTTCATCCTCACTCCGAGACAGATTGATCACGCTTTGATGAATGGAGCCGACGCCATTCTCCTGATCGCAGCGATTCTCTCGGAGAAGGAGCTCGCTGACCTGACTTTTCATGCTGCTTCTCTCGGTCTCGACGTGCTGATCGAGGTGCATTCTGTAGAAGATGTTGAGAAAACGGCGCGGGCATTCCATCAATTCTCTCCGTCGGTGGGTAATCACGTTCTCGTCGGCATTAATAATCGCAATTTGCAGACGCTCACGACCGATATTGCTGTCACAGAGGACCTTGCGCCGCTCATCTGGAGACTTTTACCGGACGTTCGGGGTCTGATCACCGAGAGTGGCGTCCATTCCCGCGCGGACATTCAGCGACTGCAGCCGCTTGTGCAGGGATTTCTGATCGGGACATCCATTCTGAAGGCCGATGACCCTGCGGCGCATCTCGCTTCTCTCTTTCCTGCGAAATCGCGGGTGAAATTCTGCGGCATGACCAGAGTGCAGGACGTTCTCGCGGCAGAAGCGCTGGGTGCGGACTTTGTTGGCTTCGTTTTTGCGCAGTCTTCACCGCGCTCGGTCCGTCTTGAGGATGCGGAACGTCTGCGCGGAGCCGTGACGCACGCGAAGACCGTCGGTGTGTTTTCGGAGCAGTCAGATGAGGAAATCAGGCTGTACGCGGAGCGCTTGAATCTGGATTTCATTCAATTGCATGGGAAGCCAGATCTCCATCGCATCAAAAATCTCCCTCGACCGGTCATCCAGGCGTTCCGCGGAGTGCCGGATGCTAAGACTGCGGAAGAATTTCTGAAAGTTTGTCCGTACATCCTTATCGATAAGGCAGATGGTGAAGATCAGGCGGATTTTGACGCAGTCGCTGCGTTGCCGTCCTCGATTCGTGCGAAGATATTCCTCGCAGGCGGACTGACTCCCGAGAATGTCCGCTCCGCTGCAGACCGGATACATCCTTTTGCCGTTGATTGTGCACGTGGCGTTGAAACTTCTCCCGGAATCAAGAATGCTGAGCGCATGCGAGATTTTTTGTGCCGGGTTGAACCAATACGCTCTGTCATGGTGAGCGGAGCGAACCACGGACAATTCCCATCGGCAAAGTCAGGACAATCCTTCGGTGGCTGCTACGTCAGTGAACTGCTGATTCCCGTGCTCACAGAAGTGGAGATGGCGTTCCTGCAGTATAAGGATGATCCGGATTTTCAGCGGGAACTGAGCGCGATGCTCAAAGAATTCGCCGGACGACCGACGCCGATCACGGAGATGAAGCATCTGAGCAACTTATTCGGCTGCACCATCGTCCTCAAGCGCGAGGATCTTCTGCACGGTGGCGCGCATAAGACGAATAACGTCCTGGGTCAGGCATTGCTCGCAAAACGCATGGGCAAAAAGGAGCTGATTGCCGAGACAGGAGCAGGACAACACGGAGTGGCGACCGCGATGGCGGGCGCGCTCTTCGGTTTGCCGACGAAGATCTTCATGGGTGCCAAAGATATCGAGCGCCAGCACACGAACGTCCAGCGTATGAAGCTCTTTGGAGCGGAGGTGATCTCTGTCGCATCCGGATCCCAGAGTCTCAAAGACGCGATCAACGATGCATTGCGATACTGGACCGCCCACAGCGCCGAAACGTATTACGTCTTCGGCACCGTCGCCGGACCGCATCCGTTTCCCACCCTCGTTGCGCATTTCCAGCGCGTGATCGGCGACGAAGCGCGTGCGCAGTGCCTGGAACGCTACGGGAAACTTCCGCGGACTGTCTGCGCGTGCGTCGGCGGCGGCAGTAATGCCATCGGGATCTTCACCGCGTTCCTGGATGACAAAGATGTGGAGCTGGTCGGTGTCGAACCGGCGGGAGAGGGGCTGGAAACGGGGAAGCACGGCGCGGCGCTTGGGATGGGACGACCAGGATCATTGCACGGTTCCTACAGTTACTGTCTCCAGGATGCCGATGGACAGATTTTGGAAGCGCACAGCATCTCCGCCGGTCTCGATTATCCCGGCGTCGGTCCCGCGCACAGCTCGCTCAAAGAACTTGGCCGCGCACGGTACGTGTCCGTCACCGATCGGGAGGCTGTTGATGCGTTTCTCCTGCTCACAAAGAAGGAAGGGATCATTCCTGCTTTGGAATCCTCTCATGCAATTGCGGCGGCGCAGAAGATTGCGCCTACGCTCAAGAAAGATGACGTGCTGCTGATCAATCTTTCGGGGAGATGGGATAAAGATATCGATCATGTTCTCCGTTACCTCTCTCATGACGCCTGATAATCCCTACGCACAGGCTCGAACCAAGAAGGGAAAGCCGCTCTTTGTTCCCTTCACGGTTCTCGGCGATCCCGATCGGAAAAAATCTGTGGAAATCGTGCGGACGCTCGTCGAAAGCGGAGCCGATGCTCTGGAATTGGGCTTCCCTTTCAGCGATCCGCCCGCCGATGGGCCGGTGATTCAGGCAGCGGATCTGCGGGCGCTCAAAGCAGGCATCCGCGTTGATGATTGCTTCTCAATGCTCGCAGAAATCCGGACATTCACGCAGATCCCGATCGGGTTGCTCATCTATTACAATCTGATTCTTCAGAGAGGAGTTGAGAAATTCTATCGTGACTGTGCCGCGAGCGGGGTCACATCGGTCC
>CAYGNM010000120.1:0-3707 GCA_964351275.1 uncultured Candidatus Peribacteria bacterium
GAGCGAGTGGGAGGGATGGGTACCAGGAATAGAAGCGGAGAAAGATTTGTTTCGACACCTTGTCTGACCTCACCCCTAACCCCTCTCCGTCGTCCACGGAGAGGGGGATGTTTGCTGTTTGTTACTGTTCTGTTTTGTTTTTTTGACAAAACAGCAAACAAACTGGGGGCGTCCCCCGCGCCACGGGGGGTGTCGGGGATCTTGTGAAATTGACGAAAGATCCGACCCGTCTTGAATGACAGAGCGGTGGAGGTGCATTGGCGCGGGCGTCCTTTCTTTTTGGCCATTTTCTTTGGACGAGCAAAGAAAATGGCCAACCATCGGCAAGGGCAGTATCAGCTCTCCTGAAAAATCATTTGCAGCACCTTTGGATACCACTCCCTCTCCAACCCCTGCACTCTCTCCTTCAACGTCTCGACCGTATCGCCCGGCAGAACCGGACACGTCTTCTGCAACAGGATCTTCCCCGTATCCACTCCCTCGTCCATCAGATGAATCGTGATGCCGGATTCTTTCTCCCCCGCATCGAGCACCGCCTGATGCACGCGGTTGCCGTACATATTTTTCCCGCCGTACTTCGGCAGCAGCGCTGGATGGACGTTGATGATTTTGTTCGGCCATTGTTTGATGAACCACGGCGAGAGGATGGACATCCAGCCGAGCGCGGCGATGAGCGATGAGCGATGAGCGGAGAGTGACGAACCGCTCCCCGCTAACCGCTGGCCGCTTTGTACGAGATGAATAATGGCTGCATGTAGCCGTTTATCATACTCCTCCCTCCCCTCCCCTTCTTTCTTTTCCACAATCGTGATGGGGATCTTCGCCGCCTCCGCTTTCGCAATACATCCCCGATCATTCCGGTCGGTGATTAATCCCAGACATTTCGCCGTCAAAGATCCATCCTTCATCCGGTCGATGACCGCCTGGAACGTCGTACCCCGCGAAGAGGAGAGAACCACAAAATTCATACAGCGACAGGCTAGCACACCGACTGGTCCTCGGAATCGTCGGACTCTTCGGAATCCTCATCCTCGGCATCCTCGGCTTCCCCGGCTCTCCTCGGCTTCCTCAGATATACCCCTCCACATGCAAATCCTTCTTCTCCATCCCCCACTCCGAGAGCGCCAACTTCTTCACATCCGTCGTCATATCGGGATTGCCGCAGACGTAGAGGCTGACGCCACGAAAATCATTCTTCATGACCACAGGTGCGACGACTTGGACGCGCCCGTGATGACCGTTCCACGACGCGGATGGGTGCGTGAGTGTGAGGTGATGGAAAACATTGGGATGCTTTTTGGACGTCTGTTCCAACCACTCTTTCCAAAAGAGATCTTCTTCGCTGTGTACCCCAAAAATAACACCAATTTTCTGATCAGGATTTTCTTGGAGTGCAGAAAGAATCATGGGCCGAAACGGCGCAATACCCGCACCTGTCGCAATGAAGAGAAGTGATTGCTCCGGTGCACTCTTGAGGATGAAGTTTCCGAATGGCCCCTTGAACGTGACCGATGTTCCCTCTCTGAGTACTTCCGCAATCCATCGGCTGAGTCGCCCGCCCGGGACCAGCTTCACCACAAAGAGCAACTCGCGCTCGTCGGGAGTGGACGCGATGGAGAGCGCACGCGTCTGAAGATCAGTCGGCGCATCTACCAGAGGAACATCGAACAGAATGAATTGCCCAGCCTTGAAGACGAATCCTTCAGGCTTGGTGAATCGCATTTCATAGACATCTCTCGCAATGAGCGTCTTCGATGTACAAACGGTGGTGTATGTAATGAGAGGCATCAGGTTCGGTCATTCTTCATCAACTCCACGAACTCATCAAACAGATAATTGGCATCTTCCGGCCCCGGCGTCGCCTCCGGATGGAACTGCACCGCGAAGAACCGCCCGCTCTCGTGCCGGATCCCCTCCACCGATTGATCATTCGCATTCCGCCACCACACGTCCCAGCCTTTCGGCAATTTCTCATCGACGGCAAAACCATGGTTCTGTGATGTAATGATGCAGCGTCTATTTTCGAGTTGCGAGTTGCGAGTTGCGGGTTGCGGGACCTCGAAACTCGAAACCCGAAACCCGCAACTGGTTTCGACGCACGGCTGGTTTCCCCCCCGATGCCCATACTTCAACTTGTACGTATCCCCTCCGACTGCGAGCGCCATCAACTGATTGCCGAGACAAATCCCGAACGTGAGCTTATTCTTCTCGAGTGACTTCTTGACTGCCGCGATCGTCGGGACACACTGCTTGGGATCACCGGGCCCGTTGCTGAAGAAGACGCCGTCATACTCTCCATCGTAGGAATCCAGATCGAAATCCCACGGCACCCGGACAACACGCACTCCCCTCTTGAGAAAACTCCGCAGGATGTTCCGCTTCATGCCGCAGTCGTACGCGATCACGGTGAGCGTCTCCGGAAGATTCCCGGACGCGGGACTGGGATTGTACGTGATCGGTTCTTTACAGCTCACTTCTGCGACGAGATTGAGTTTGTTCGGATCCTTTATCAGTGGACAGTGGACAGTGGACAGTGTGCCCTCGGGCATTCTCTGTCCGTTGTCCACTGTCCGTTGTCCACTGCGAATAGCGCCCAGCATCACCCCATGCTCCCTCAACTTTTTGGTGAGCGCCCGCGTATCCACTCCCGTGATCCCCGGAATCCCGTGCGTCGTCATCCACTCGCTCAGTGACTGCTTTGCTGCATGATGGCTGTACTCCTCACTCACCTGCGCGCAGACCACTCCGCGCACGTGAATATTTTCACTCTCGAGATATTTGCTGAAGTTCCATTCGTTGAGTTCCTCCGAGGGCACTCCGTAGTTGCCGATCAGCGGATACGTGAACACCAGAATCTGCCCGCGGTAACTCGGGTCCGTAAGACTCTCCGGATACCCGGCCATGCCAGTGTTGAAGACAACTTCGCCATCGGCATCGACTGGTGCGCCGAAGGACGTTCCTTCGAAGATGGTGCCGTCGGAGAGAATTAACTGAGCCATGCTGAATCTGGGAGATCGTACAGGAGACCACCCGGACGTTCCACAGGGGTGTGTGGCTCGAGCCGCGCTCAAATCGCTCAATACGCACATTTTTCTATCTACTAAGCCACTTTTGATCTCATTGACAATTTCTGACATTTTCAATAATATGTCAAGCCCGCCCTTTGGCACCATCGATCCCCCGCATACTCCTATTCACTCTTCGTGAATGGGAACGCTGTGGGGGAGAAATCCTTTGCACGTTAGAAATTTGCATCCCAAATTCGCCCATTTTTAGGAGTCAGTAGTCATGCGAAATGGTTTGATCGCAGTCATCGCCATCGCGTCTGTGGTCGCAGTTGGAGGCGGCACATGGTACTTGCTGAAGCCCAGCAAGACGCCAACGGCCGACGAAAAAAAGTTGGCCGAAGCCAAGGTCGAGAAATCGTCCAAGGCCAAAGCCGACGAAAAAAAGACGGGCAAGGAAAGCCCCGTCAGCACGGAAGCGCCCAAGAAGGACGCCGAGCCGGCCAAGGAAGCGCCGGCCAAGGTTGACGAAAAAGTGCCGGCCAAAGACGCCGCCCCGTCCAAGGAAACCGAGGTAGCCAAGGACGCCACCCCGACCAAGGACAAAGGCACGGAGGCCACCGCCGACGCGCCTATCACCAAGGCCGACGCCGACAAGCGCGATGCCGCACTCCGCGAGGAGTTCGACAAAAAGCTTGAAAA
>CAYGNM010000121.1:0-3684 GCA_964351275.1 uncultured Candidatus Peribacteria bacterium
GCCATGGGCGATGCACATATGGGCCTGCAGGCTCGATTGATGAGTCAGGCACTGCGGAAACTCACCTCCATTGTAGGGAAAACGAACTGCACGGTCATCTTCATCAACCAGCTTCGTATGAAGATCGGCGTGATGTTCGGCAATCCCGAGACAACTGCCGGTGGCAATGCATTGAAGTTCTACTGTTCTCTTCGATTGGATGTCCGTCGTATCGACAAGATCGTTCAGAAGACCGGCAAGGAAGATGGAGCCGCTGCGTCGGCAACGGACGAAGTGATCGGCAGCCGGACTCGCGTGAAAGTCGTGAAGAATAAAGTTGCGCCACCGTTCCGGCAGGCAGAGTTCGATGTCATTTACGCGTCCGGCATCAGCCGCGAAGGCGAAATGCTTGATCTCGGCGTCAAATACAGCGTCCTCGAGAAGTCTGGTGCCTTCTTCCGCTTCGGCGAAGAGACCATCGGTCAGGGCCGCGAGCAGGCACGGATCTTCCTCCTCCAGAATCCGAAGATGGCTGACAAGATCGAGAAGGCGATCCGGGAGGCGGCGGGGGTGTGAATCACTCCTCGATACATTCGCGGTTCCGCCGCGAACACTCGGGATGACAGGGATTGTTATCAGTAGCGGAGACAGAGCCTGTCCTGAGCCGGGCCGAAGGGGCGTCTCCGCTTTCTGGAGACATGAGCGTAATGAGGAATGGTATCATTAGCGTATGGCAACTGAAGAGCTCTTCAACGCTCATGACTGGCGGATTACGCGGGAGTCGTATCCGATTCCCGATGGTCGTGTGAAGATAATGATCGTGGTTTCTCGACCGGATTCCGTCCATATTCTGGCTTTTCCATCACCCAAGACAGTGCTGATGCTCCGGGAGTTCCGACCGCGGTACAAATCGTATATTTGGATGATCCCTAGTGGTCGAGCCGATAAAGAGAAGGATATGAAAGTGGCCGCGCAACGGGAATTGCGTGAAGAAACAGGTTTTCGTTCCCAGAACATGGAGTTCTACTGCACGACAAGGCATTCAGAAAGCCTACATTCTGCGAACCATGTGTTCATTGCCCGAGATCTCATCAATGATCCCCTTCCACAGGACGTGGACGAAGTGATTGAAGTGCACGAACTGCCCCTCAATGATGCGCTCGATCGCGTGCTCGCAAGTGAACAGGTTCATACAGCCAGTGCTTTCGCCCTCCTCCGGTACCTTCGTGAGCATCCGGAAGTGAAAAATTGAGTGCAGGATCAAATAACATCCACACGGTTTCCACAACTTGCACGCACAGGAGACCATGGTTTGACAGCATCACCATGGGAATTTCCCGATTCTCCGGTCTTTGCTTTGCATCGATGATCAGGGGAATTAGAATGACCCCCTTCCCCTAACGCGGATCCAATTCCCGCGCTGTGTATGCCTGCCCTTCGCTACGCTCAGGACAGGCTCTGACCACAATGAGCTATGTCAACTGCTGTCATCACTCCTTCTCGACTCCTCGAAGGCCAACCGCATTCGGTGGAGGCTGAGCGCACCGTGCTCGGAGCGCTGCTGCTCGATCCTGAGGCGATCATCAAAGTCTCCGATCTTCTGAAGCCCGAAGACTTTTACGATCCAACGCACCGCTTGGTCTACCAAGCCGTGTACGAGCTCTATCAGCAGCACGAGCCGATCGACTTCGTGACTGTTAGTGCAAAGCTCAGTGATAATAAAAAAGTGCAGGACATCGGTGGCAGCGCGTTCCTGGCGCAGCTCGCATCCTCCGTCCCCACCTCGTCGCACGTCTATCAGTACGGACAGATTGTCAAAACCAAGGCCATCCACCGTCGTGTCATCGAAGCCGGGCAACGCATCACGGGTCTCGGCTACGAAGAGGGCAAACCAATCGCCGATCTCCTTGATGCCGTGGAGAAAACCATCTTCGAGATCAGCAATACCTTCCTCAAAGACAAGTTCGTCCACATTCGCGACGTCCTCGATGCGCGCTACGAGAAGTTTTCCGAGATGCACGAATCCAAAGATGACAGCATGATCAAAGGCGTGCCGACGGGTTTCCAAGCGCTCGATATGAAGCTCTCGGGCCTGCAGCCGAGCGATCTGGTGGTCATCGCCGGCCGTCCCAGCATGGGTAAAACCGCTCTGGCGCTCAATATCGCGCAAAATGCGGCTATCCGAGCGAACAAAACCGTCGGCATCTTCTCGCTGGAAATGAGCAAGGAACAGCTGGTCGACCGCTTGTTTGCTTCCATGCTTGGTGTCGATTCCTGGAAGCTCCAGCGCGGCAAACTCGACGACAGTGATTTCCAGAACATGGGTCCGATTATGGACGAACTCAATAAGGCCAATATCTTCATCGACGACTCCGTTGCTTCCTCCATGCCCGAGCTCCGCGCCAAGGCTCGTCGTCTCCAGATGGAGCACGGCCTCGATCTTCTCATCATCGACTACCTCCAGCTAATGAGCACGGGGAACGCCCACTACGCGGGCAACCGTGTGCAGGAAATCTCCGAAATTTCCCGATCGCTCAAGCAGATCGGCCGTGAACTCCACATCCCCATCGTCGCCCTTTCACAGCTCTCCCGTGCGGTCGAGAGCCGCCCTGGCAATATTCCGCAGCTCAGTGACCTGCGTGATTCCGGTTCCATCGAACAGGACGCCGATGTCGTGCTGATGATGTATCGCGAAGATTACTACGAAGAAGACAGCGACCGTCCGGGCATGACTGACCTCTACATCCGCAAGCATCGCAACGGCCCAACGGGGCGCATCGAACTGATGTTTAAGAAAGAACAGACGCGTTTTTACGATGTGGATAAAGCGCACGCTCGTCCGGGAAGTATGGACGATGAATAAGAATAATAGAGTAATAGAATAGTAGAGTAGTAGGGACGGTGGAAATAGATCGGGTGTTCCGAGGTTCCTAATATTCTAATCTCTATTATTCTAGTATTCTACTCACATGCCTATCCTCCCCCCCCGCCCCGATCTCTCTCTCCTCCTGATCCTCGGGTACGCCTTTTTCGCGTTCGTTCTCGGTCTGGCACTCACTCCCGGATTCGTCTCTTTCCTTCGTCGCAACAAAATGGGCAAGCAGTTGCGCGTCGAGACGGTCGACGGGCGCGAAGCGTCGGTGTTTCGAAAATATCATGAGAAGAAGTTTGGCACCCCCACCATGGGCGGCGTCCTGATCTGGGGAGCCATCGTTCTGACCATCGCATTCTCCCGTCTGCTCTCGTACCTGGGATTTGTGGAGAATTCCCTGCTCCAGCGCGGCCAGGTCTACATTCCCCTCTTCACGCTCCTGTCGCTTGGGATCCTCGGCGCGATTGATGATTACCTGAATATCGTCGGTGCAAATGAAGAGCAATGGAACAAACTGCTCCCGAAGATCCGTCTCTGGTTCATTGGTGCCATCTGCCTGATCACCGTCGGGCTCGCGGCAGCCTTCTCGTTCGGGTCACTGACGACTCTCCTCTCGATTCCGTTCGCGGGACGGACGGATGCCGGGATCATCGGTTTGGCAGTGCTGCTCCTCATCCTGGTCGTTGCCATCCTCTTCCTGGGGTTCAGCGGCGCGGTGGTCGATGATGTCCTCCGCCGCTTCGTGATGCGCGAAGGAAAAAAGCGCGGTCTGGGGGTTCTGCCGAAGATCACGACGCTCCTTGTGTTGAGTTTTATTGCGGCCGGTTGGTTCT
>CAYGNM010000122.1:0-3628 GCA_964351275.1 uncultured Candidatus Peribacteria bacterium
CACATCCGCTGAAACCGAATAAAGATATCCTCGAGCGCGAGCATCACCGCATGACCAAGATGGAGATTCCCCGTCGCATTGGGCGGCGGCATCGAGATCGTGAAAGATTCCTTCCCGCTTTTCGTGTCGGCCGTGAAGGCACCGGAGGATTCCCACATCGCGTAGATGCGGTCTTCGGTCGATGAGGGGTCGTAGGCTTTGGGGAGCACGGCCGTAGTGTACCTCACGCGTCCGCACCTCACCCCTAGCCCCTCCCCATGCCTCATGGGGAGGGGGATGTGTGTTGTTTGTTTGCGCGTGCACAAACAAATACAAATACAGAAACAACCACAAAAAATAAACTTCCCCTTCTCCGTGGACGACGGAGAAGGGCTAGGGATGAGGGCATTAAAAAAACGACCGCTCTCGAGTTAGACATGAGAGGGCCGTTCGTTAGAGAGAAAGAGCAGCGCGATCCCGTCTATTCAACGGAAAGCGCGAAGTTTATACAGCAGCAATACTTCACCTGCAAGGGGCACTTGGCATCCGGAAGGCATAAAACACTGGTCAGTTCGGTTCAATGTGATAAAAACGGCATTTTGATGGACTTTTCCGATGCAAAAACGATAATGAGAGTATGAACAGAGCGAGAGCAACATACGAATTAATCAAGAAGGACCGCGTCACCACGCCGGGACAAGAAGATAATTTTGGTAGGGTGCAAGATGTCGCCGTAAAAGTGCATGACGGTTTCGCGAATGTCTTACAAACCCTCATCAGTCCGATCAGCAAAAATGAATATGCTGTTGTCAACCGTGACAGCCCGGTCGCGGGGACACGAGAGGCGATTCGAAGCACGATACACGCCCGATGGTTCGAGAAAGGCAATCCCTTGAACGTGATCCCCAAAGTCGCGGAGGGGGCAATGAGTTTCCCTGATGCACTGGTCAGTGATGCTCTTCATATCGGTGACGATGGGAATGGAAAGGTAATCAAAACTGTCCCTGATTACTCCACGGCTGCATAACCATGGCAATCAATGCATCAAGCGGCAGCCCGGAGCACTACGGAATCCTGACAAACTGGGCCAGGGAAATCCCCATCGCCAGTACTTTGGCGTGGGTAGTGCATGGCTTTCGAAACGGCATCGCTCATCTCATCGGATCTCAAACAGTGGACAGAGCGTTGGGAGCCGTTGTGTAAACTCCGAAGGAATCGCAAAAGAAGGAAAAATGCGCTATAATAAGAGGAAACCCACATGAACAAACTCAACATTCTTCCACCGAGTGTTTCGCCAGTGCCAACGGGGCCTGAGGCTATTCCAAAGGTGCTTCAGTTACCGAACACATTGGCAATGACACAGGCACCCGGAGCGATCAATAAAGCGGGACTCGGCCTTCTCAGTGCCCTCTCTCCCCTCCCCGTCCTCGCAGGAATTGGATTCGTCACGTGGCTCGGTGCGGACATGATCCTAGGAGGAGCCCTGAGTAATCCGCTCACTCCTCAAAGCGCGAGGCGTACGGCATTGGCATAATGCTGCATCGGCAGATGCTACAATCTCCGTCCGATGCCCACCTTCGATTTCCAGTGCCGCAAATGCAACCACGTCTTCGAGCACTCCCGCCCATTCGGCAGTTCTGAACTTCCGACGTGCACCGCATGCGGATCCAAGCGAACGGCGAAATTGATGACCGCACCGGCGGTGCACTTTAAAGGAAGCGGCTGGTACAAGACGGATAGCAAGGCATCGTCTCCTGCTCCGATGAAGAAGAAGGAAGAGAAAAAAACCGAGGAGGTGAAGACCGAAGCGAAACCAGCGGAGACAAAAACGGAGAAGAAGGACGCACCGAAGACTGAAACACCAAAGAAACCATGAAAAACCCCTCACCGATCCTCGCGCCGTTCCTGAATGAGCAGCTACAATTGACCGCGTGGCCGGCAAAACCAAAGAAACAGATGCTGGTGCTGGAATATCTTGCAGAGAAATTCATGCCGGAGAAGAAGTACACGGAGAAAGAGGTCAATGAGCTCCTGAATCAGTTTCATATATTCGGGGATCCGGCACTGCTGCGACGGGAGTTGTATATGAAGCGGTTCATTGATAGGAAAACAGATGGGAGCGCATATTGGAGAACAGCAATCAGCACTTGACCTATGTGATTTTTATTCTATCCTAGCATCGTGAAACCTTCAGAAAGTCCTGTCGAAAAACCATCATCGGGTCTCCGGGGAATCGCTACGGCAGCGATGCTCACGGCCGCCATGATCGGGTGCCGAGATAATGCCGAGAAGGTGCTCAAAGCACCGGATGTAGCTGTCCCTGCCGACGTGAAAAAACCTCCCAAACAAGCGAACGAACCCAATTGGGATTTCAATCTCAGCCTCATGCCCGATTTTGCTTTCGACGAAGAAAGAGCGACCAAGGACAGGAAGTATGTTGAAAATTGGCTTAAGTACACGAAGAAAGAGGAAGAGAGCATTCTGAAAAAAATGGAAAATGACCCCATCACTGCCAATGCAATCCGGAGTGGATTGCAAATGGACATCAAGAAATTTGAAGAGATGCTCAAGGAGCATGACCGGAAGAACGCCAAGAAAGAATAACCGTTACGGTGGGAGGGATGTGTATTGTTTTTCCGTGGCACCCTATTCCGAAAACGTCAGCGGAGACATCGATGTCTCCGCTGACGATGGATTCAAATATTCAGCGGCGGGGAGGACCGCGTCTTGGCCCACCAAATCCCCCTCCACCTGGCCGTCCACCAAAACTCGGACGAGGCGGTGGCGGGACGAAACCTTCTGGCGGCGCAGTCATCTGCTTAAGCGACATGCGCGTCTTGCCTTCGGCTGCATCGTACTCGATGACCTTGGCTTCAACTTCCTGACCCATCTTGAGGACGTCCTCCACCATGTTGGTGCGGCCCCAGGCCAGCTCGCTGATGTGGATCATCGCGTCTTTGCCCGGGAGGAATTCGACGATGGCGCCGGTGCCGTCAATGATGCGGACGACTTTGCCCTTGTAGACCTTGCCGACCTCGGGCTTCTCGACGATCGATTTGATCCAGACTTTGGCTTTCTCCATCGCCTCGCCGTTGACCGACGTGACGAAGATCAGACCGCTGTCCTCGATGTCGATCTCGACGCCGAGTTCCTTGGTGATCTTCTGGATCATCTCGCCGCCCTTGCCGATCACGAGCCGGATGTCCTCCGGATTGATCTGGATGGTCTCGATGCGCGGGGCAAACGGACTCATTTCTTTCCTCGGCTCTTTGATCGCCGCCAACATCACTTTGAGTACGTCGGCCCGACCAGTGGTTGAGCGAGCGAGCGCTTCCTCGAAGACGGAATCGGGCAGGCCCTTGATCTTGATGTCCATCTGGATCGCGGTGATGCCCTTCGCGGTACCAGTGACCTTGAAGTCCATATCGCCACCGAAGTCTTCTTCGTCCTGAAGGTCAGTGAGGATGATGTACTTGCCCTTCTCTTCATCGCTGATCAGACCGAGCGCGATCGCGGAGACTGGTGTGGTGATTGGAACGCCCGCTGCCATGAGAGCCAGCGTGCAACCGCAGGTGGCAGCCATGGAGCTGGAACCGTTGGAGCTCAGAATCTCGGTGACGGCGCGGATGGTGTACGGGTAACTCTCGAG
>CAYGNM010000123.1:0-3613 GCA_964351275.1 uncultured Candidatus Peribacteria bacterium
ACGTAACTCATAGAAGAAGGGGAAGGAAGTAACAGCAGGATTCTAGGGCTCAAAACGTGCCCTGCAAGGCTAAATTCTCAAACGTATGCGGAAATTGGCATTCCGCCATCCTCCCCGCTGAATACAGGTATTTACTCTACTGGAAGCCAAAATATTCAATTTTTGATGGCAAAAACAGAATGCAATTTCTCGGTATTGAGGCGATTGCGTCAATGAGTGTTGGTTCTCTAGGGATGGCGGAGAGAGAGGGATTCGAACCCTCGAACCCCTTTTGGGGGTTACGCGATTTCGAGTCGCGCGCCTTCGACCACTCGGCCATCTCTCCACAATCAAGAATACCAGATATTCAAATTTCCTCTGATCGGAACCAGTCGCTGCGGCTCCGGTTCGTGGCAAGCCACTCGGCCATCTCTCCAGAATGAGTATATATCAGAAAGGCAGCGCATCAGGCAAAACTCCCGTCCTCTCCCGTGGTTCGATCCACGAGAGCCCCAGCTTCTCGTAAATTTCCTTCTCTTCTTTCGAGGCAATGACGCTCTCACCCTCAAACAATCCATACTCACTTAACTTCCATCCCTTGCCGATGGCGATCTTCCTGAGCGCGATGTTGTGATCCTTATCGCCGGTGAAATAGAGGAGCGCCGATCCCCACTGGTCTTTTTTGACGAAGCGGACGTCTACTCGCAACGCCGGCCGGAGCGTCGATTTCGGAATCGACGCTCCGGCCCCACGATCTTCATCACGGCTACGTTGCATGGTCAGCATCACATCAAACGACAGTTTCTTCTCCCCATGCGCAACCACATCCCGCACAAAGGGCAGTCCCGCAATGGCATCCGAGACCTTCTGTGCCGATCCAGTTACCACGAGGATATCGATATCCCCAACAGTCTCTTTCTCCCGGCGGTACGATCCGGCGATCTCCGCGCGCTCCACGCCTTTTACATCACGAATCGTCTTTAGGACGCGCTCGGCATCCGGCTTCACCTCCGCGAGAGGGAACCGCTTCATCCGTTCCTCGACCCGCCCGGCATTCTCCAGAATCTTCTTCTCCATCACATCCGAAAAGCCGGGCAGGCCTTTCAGCTGACCTTTCTCAGCCGCCTCGATCAGCTGCGCAACGGTGCTGATGCCCTTCTCTTTCTGCAGAACGCGCACGCGCTTGGGCCCGAGTCCCTCGATCTCCATCAGGGAAGGGGAGAGTCCGCCCTGCTCGGCCATCAGATCATCCAGGTGCTTGATGCGGCCGTGCTGGCAGTACTCATGAATCTTGGCAGCGATTGCCTCGCCAATCCCCGGGAGCTTCCGGAGATCTTTGACGTCCTTCACCGCGCAAATGTCTCCCTGGTATTCCTCCACCGTCATTGCCGCCTTGCGATACGCCGCCGGCTTAAACTGAATGCCTTGCTCATCGAGCAGCGCGGCGATTTGGCGGAGGAGGGAGGCGAGGGGGTGGTTTCTACTCATAATCACCACTGTAGCAGCGAAGCACTCAATATCACTCTCTTTAGCGAATGTTCATTGTCTGCTCCAGCCTCTTTTGTATTCTTGCAGCCGCTATCGGGTCATATGTTTCGACAGTTTTTATTCTATTTATACCCTTCGGTAAGATCTCCGTGCCATTCATTTCTGTTGCTGACTTGGACATCCCCGAGCGTTGTTTCGCTTCCTCCAGTTTTCCGAGATTGAAGTCACAAACATCTGCGAATATTTCATGATTCATCCACTTTCCATCCATTGGAATATGATCATACTGTTCCCCATAAGGATTATTGACAGAAGATTTCATGAATGGAGGAGGGGAGCTAGGGGATGATGTCGAAGTATGACCTTTCACTATAGAAAATTCACATTATCTCTTTCGTTTTTGACCGAAACTTAAAAGCAATTTTTTTCGTTCATCTAGAGTTGCCTGAGTGACAAATGAACCATTAGGATTTTGCACGACTACCTGCTGATTGGCCTGCAGCTTCTCTTTTGTCGGGGGTGCAGCAGACGTTGAATAACCAGCATTATACGTTTGCTTTCGTTCCCCCTTTGTCTCCCCAACTTCCTGGTCCGGGTCTACTTCAAAAACCACAGTTTGCGTTGCACCGATTTCCCGAATAAATCCTTCGTTGAGACCCATAAAGTAATGAGGAAAAGAAATATTTGCGGCATTTTAATGACCCCGCCATCTTGCGCAACCGTTTCACCTCGATGTAACGACTTTTTGGCTTATGGAAGAGAAAAAGTCGTGTACCGTTACAGAAGGACATGTGATGAAATCATCTGTCCATGACCTGCCCAAAGTGGATCGAGGTCCACGGCCAGTCTTTGGCAGAATGAACCAAGCGGTGACGGAGGGCGTTGCGCTCGACGTACCGGAATGCGTTCTTGAGGTGATCTTCTTCGGCGATTCTCTGAGAGTGGAAGCCGTGTTGCCAGCCGCGGAAGGTGCCGCCGCCGAATTTGCGCGGGGTTGTCAGCGGAGATTTCGAAATCTCCGCTGACAACCCGACCAAACCCACGCGGTCTTCTCTGGAATTTTCAATAATTCTTTGACGCAATCGACGAATTTCCCGTGAACTGTTCATCTTGAACGATTGCACGAATTTGCTCAGACCGCGTGGGCCCGGCTCTATGATCATGTGCATATGATCGGGGAGAATGCAGAACGCATGCACCTTGGCCCGTTGGATGCGTTTCGCCAGCACAAGAGTTTCGATGATGATTTCCGGCACGCCCCGATTCACGCACCATGGTTCCCGATCCTGCGCGTTCGTCGTCACGAGGAAAATGCCGTGTTGAATTCGATGCCATTGCGTCATAAAACCATTCTGAAACCTGAAAATATCTACGGAAGAGGGGCGCGGACATTTTCTTTTTTATGTTGCCAAATTTCCGCTGATGGAAGGCATGAAAGACGTTCCATGGGTGTGTGGAACAGACGAGCCTTTTCCAATATTTCGACATATTGATGAATGGCGTCAATAAACGGATGGCTGCTTGGGAAACGCTCGGTGTTCAGCGGAGATTTCGAAATCTCCGCTGAACAGTTCCAGGTGACAATTCCTATTACGTTCCCTCTTCCCAACTCCCCAGGTACTTTTTCTGCTCCGCCGTCAGCTCATCCACCTCCACGCCCATTGTCGTCAGCTGATAGGCGGAGATAGTGTCGTCGATCTCCGGTGGAAGGGTGATCACTTCGGGTTTCAGCTTTCCTTTGTGCTTCACCAGGTATTCACAGGCAAGCGCCTGACCGCAGAAACTGAGGCTCATCACTTCGCTCGGGTGGCCTTCGGCGGAGGCCAGGTTCACCAGACGGCCCTCGCCGGCCACATAGATCACGCGGCCGGAGGTCAGCAGATACTCATCCAAGTAGTGGCGGACGCGGCGCTTGCGTCGTGCGTTCTTTTCGAGTGTCGCAAGATCCAGCTCGCAGTCGAAGTGTCCGGAGTTCGCGAGGACCGCGCCGTCCTTCATCTTGTCCATGTGCTCCCAACGGATTACGTGGAGGTTGCCGGTGACGGTGATGAACAGATCGCCGATGGCGCACGCGTCTTCCATCTTCATCACGCGATGCCCGTCCATTGCGGCCTGGAGCCCCGCAAAGTTGTCTACTTCGGTCACG
>CAYGNM010000124.1:0-3605 GCA_964351275.1 uncultured Candidatus Peribacteria bacterium
GTGCTGGTTTTTTGGACATGGGTGCAGTGTATTCTTTTGTTGGCATCTGTAAGGAACTGCCGCGCGGGACGTCTGAACCTTGTCAGTCCTCTTTTTCCCCCTCCTTCTATGGGCGCCATCGCACCGTTCGTTATTCTCCTGATCGTCGCGCTGATCTTCAATTACATTCCGATGGACGGGAAGTTGAAGCAGATCGGCTATATCGTCATCGGCATCGTTGCCATTCTGATGCTGCTGCGGTTTGCGGGTATTCTCTAAACGACGCTTGGTGGTCGGGTGAGAAAGAAGTCGGCCTATTGAGGCCGATGATTTTTCGCTATACTCCGCGGCGTTCTGGTTCTTGTATCTATCACGGCCTCATCGTCTAACGGTTAGGACAGCAGGTTCTCATCCTGCAAATCGGGGTTCGATTCCCCGTGGGGCTGCCACTGATGTAAATGTCGTCTTTGACCCTTGATTTTTTTCAGAAAATATGAATGCAAAGTGCTAATAGGGGCTTGTTTAGTGCATATTTGACATGTTAGTATATTTGTAGTTTTCGCCCATCTTTCACACCAACGAGGAGGTCAAAAAAATGAGAAGTGCTCTGAAGTATTGGGAAAGGATCGGGATGATCCTGATCCTAGTCGGGGGCTTGGCCACGATAATCGTGATCGGGCTCCTAAGCTGGAGTCAACTTGAATGGAACTGGTGGCTTATGGCCACCCCAGTTCCATTCGTCGCCGGAGGAGTGATCCTCCGGCGCGTCTGGGCCGCTGAGACGGCGGCCGAACAACTCTTGTCCCTGTCATATGACAGGGAGGTAGCGGAGAAAGAAAAAAAGAAGCTCCGGTGAAAACCGGGCGAAGACTCACCCTCTGGCCGTTACGGTGCAGAGGGAATTTTGTCTATGACACTCCATCGCTGTTTGAGAAGAAATACTCACAGATCAAGGTGATGTTCGGAAAGGTCATTGCATCCGATTCATACGGCGACGAGACAACAGAAGCACGGTTCACCAAGAAAGGTATTGAATGAGAGGTGGATTCATATCGAAATTAGACCGTGCGTGGGAATAGTGATGCTGCGCAGAACTCTGTACCATCCCAACATCCCTTCGGTCACGGAGTTTGTTATCGTGAGCTTTAGGGCTGCCATTCTCAGCAATAATAATTTACAAGCTGATCAACATTTAGATTGATTCCGCGCATTTTCAATCCAGAAGTTCTGGCCTTATAGAGTTTCTGCAGAAATTCAATTTTTTCAGAAAAGACTGCAAGGTGAATTAGTCGATGACAATTGGGGCAAATTGAAACGATGTTTTCCGGAACATCAATATCTACATCAAAATTTGACTGCTGCTCCATTGGAATAAGGTGATGCGGTTCCATATATTTCTTACCCGTCGAAGCTAATGTAAAAGTGTAGTGAGTAGGGTCAATTTCACAACGATAATTTGCTTTGAGAAGAGCACTTTTTGCCCTGCGGCGATCGCGCATCCATTTAGATGATCCTTTAACCTCTTTTTTGTCGGGTTTTTGTAATGGACCTTCTGGCAATTCAACTGGCGGCGCCTCATTGCTCTCATATTGATATCGCTCTTCCTCTGTGAGCATAATTTTGAGGTGCAGAATGTCTTTACCTACTAATCCTTTTAATTCTCTATATACACCGATCAAATTTCTCAAATCATTCAGTAGTGCTGCATCATCAGGAATAGCATTCATTGAATAGAACTTTCCGCAGATATGTCCTAATTCATAACCCCTACCAAGATTATTTTTTGGATGAAGACTAATTGGCTGAAAATTAAAATCGGGAAGTACAGAGCGAAGTTGTTCCTGGAGCTTCAGCGCTGTTTGGCGAATCTCTTTTTCCGCATTTTTTATTGTATATATTTCTTTGTATTGCACATACCCCTGATTCAAAGATAGATACACACCCTGCATCTGAGCATCAAAGAGGTACACGATGTAATAACCCCTTTCAGCAGATGTCGTGACTTCCTTATCAAAAAGACCAATCCATGGAATTTCAGCCCAATTTCCTTTCCCAGGTGAACCTTGAACTTTATAAGACATTGGAATACTTGCGAGCTGTGAAATTGTTTCTGGAATATTATTACGAATAAATCCTGCTAATTCATTTTCTTTGAGAGGATTGTTCGTTACAGATTGGTATTCAGAAAGTATTCTGAGAAGCTGCTCCTTTAGCATGCGGTAATGATAGCATCACTCCTTTGTCATCTGCTTCTCAAACGGCACAAACTTGTACTCATCCCCCAGCGTGATCCGAATCTGTGCAGACGATTCGTTCCCGGTGGACCGCCAGCTGAATGGCAGGCCGCTTAATTGGGCAACGAGCTGCGTTGCCGATGGCGATCCTCCCTGACCGTGGAGGAAGGACAGCAGATCGAGCGCTTTCTCATTCTGATTTTCCCCGATGGAAAACCCATAGCGGAGAAATTCATTCCGCAGACGGTGCGCCTGGAGTTTCACCTTTGGCGTGTGCGTGATGGTGATCGCCGGGTGCGTGAGCGTGAGATCATGACGCGTAAAGAGCAGCTGCGCGAGTGTGCGGATCTGTCCCCAATCCGTCGGATCATTGGTAAGAGAGTGGGGGATGAGGACTGCGCCGCTGGCGAGACCGGCAGGTGCAGGCATGACGAGTCCGCCCGGCAGCGCATCGGTCCGGTCGCCTCCCGTCTGGGTGCTCAGGTTCATCATCGTTAGCCGCTCAGGATCCAGTTCCATAGCGGTCAAGATGAGTCCAACAATTTCCTGTGGAGCGAAGGTCCACTCCACATGCCCGCGGAGCGATTGCTGCAATGACTGCGCCATCTGCAGATTCGTGACGATACTCTGTCCTCTCGCCTTCTCCATCAGCGCATGGAGAATCTGCTGCTGACGTCCGGAGCGGTCGAAATCGGACGTGGAGTGTCGGCTCCGGGCGTAGCGCAGCGCGGTGACGCCCGAGAGATGGTGCGGCCCGGCAACGATGGAGAAGACGCCGACGTTTCCTTCTTCCAGCGGATACGTGCTGTCTACAATCTTTTTGGGGACGTCGATATCCACACCGCCGACGGCATCGATCAGCTGCTCGAATCCCGTGAAGTCCATCTTGGCAACACCGTCGATGGGGATGGCCAAGCGTTCCTGCAGCTCATCGGCGAGATCCCGCATCGCGAGGACCGACGCGCCCGTCTCCGTCTTGCCGTCCTTCTTATAGCCGCGTTTGCGCAGCGCGTAGAGCGCATTGATTCGGTTTGGGGACATCCGGGTCGAGTTTGTCAGGTACAGGTCGCGGGGGATCGAGAGGAGCGTGACGCTTCTGCTTTCCGGATCCATGCCGGCGATAATGATGGCATCCGTCAGATCAGCTGCCGCGTGCTCCCGGTCGCCGACACCGAGAAGCAGAATGTTGCGGTGAGCTTGCGGGTGATCATTCCCCGGCGCAGGTTCCTGAGTCGGGTCAAGAGCTGTCTGCGGTGCTTGTAATTCCTCCGCAATTGTTCCCATCGCTTTTGCGACGCTCACTGCCGCAATGGGCAGTGCACAGGCGCACGCGAGGGCCACGAGCCAGACAGCCGAGAGCCGAATCCATTGCTTTCGCATCATGGTGTAGAC
>CAYGNM010000125.1:0-3594 GCA_964351275.1 uncultured Candidatus Peribacteria bacterium
ATTTTATATAGTATTTTATGTCAAATTATATATAAATATTGGCTACACTGCTTTGATTCGCCTATGCATGAATGAATATCACGGCACCCAATCGAACTCCACGGTGAAGATCTCCCCTTGAATCTGGAACTGCGTGAAGATGCGGTAGAAATCACCGGTGAGCGCGGGGGTATGAAAGATGAGAGAGTCGCCTGCCGGAGAAGGATGCGTGTGGATGAAATCGCCGGTCGGAGAAATGATGATGCCGTGGCCCATGGCCCCGAGGTACGGTTCCAGGATCGGCGCGTCGTTGTAGACGGCATCGCGGATGCGGAGAGTGAAGAGCATGCCTTCGGTGTATGGAGTCGCTTCCATTCGGATGGCGTACTTTCCCACAGGTTTTTCCGTTCGAAAATCTCTGACGATTCCGCTGGACCCGGGATCCAGAGGATACGTCCTATCGAAACGGATGGTGTGTGGCTTGTCGTCGATGCCGACAAAATCGGCGTACATCCAGTACGCGCCGCCGCCAGAAGGGGTAAACGGCACATGCCAGAAACCGTCTGCATCTCGAGCAGGGTGAAAATGCTGGAAATAGCGCAAGTTGTCTCGCACAATCAGGAGATGCATTTCCTTCGTATGGCTTACGCCGAAATCGGTGAAGACTTTTTCCCCGTCCATGACGGCGAAAGCGATTTCACCCGGATTCTCTTGCTTCTGGATGGCCAACGATTCTCCTGTCGACGCCACATCCAGGACATGCTCCATATGCAGGGAATGGTCATGCTCCGCATCGCCTCCATCGGACGGAGCGGCTCCGTACTGATAGTTATTGTCCGTGCAACCTTCCGCAGTGATGCTGCGCACGAGATCACTCGTATGCGGATGTGTATGCGGCGCTCCAAGGAAAGCGGCCCGAATTTCCACCGGGTCCTCGTTCAAAGAAGTCGCGAGCTGCCCCGTGAGCCAGTCGATGTATCCCGGCTTGATCATCACGCGCGCTTCACGCAAGCGCGTGAGATAGCGATAGATGCTGCAGCATGCCGCATGTGCCCGGAGCGTCCAATCCATCGCCACATCATCCGACGCGAACGCGGCAGGGCGGATATTTTCGTGATGGAAGGTGTACTTGTAGGGAGAATCCTCATGCAAGCCGTACTGTACAAGAGCATTGTGTGTGACCGCCGCCAGTTCCGCGATTCCGCTGCCGCGGAAAGACGCGAAAACAATTTCACCTTTGGGACCACCGTGATGCACGGTCGACGCGCCGTGAAAAACATTGGTCGATGGAGCGCCATCGCCACCCGCGCTCTGCGAACTGCTCGATGACGACGATGAAGAGGAACTTTCGACAGAGCTCGCGCTGCTGCTCGTGCCGGCATCCGAGCTCATACTGCTACTTGTGCTGCTGCCGTCACTGCTGGCGGACGATGCCGATGTGCCGCCGGACGAGGATGATGCGCTGTCACTGCTGCCGGAAGAGGACGACGATCCCGCGTCACCGCACACAGCGATGAATCCCGGAGCACTCTCTTCACACTGCGTCACGGTCTCTCCGTTGCGACAGACGTCGGTACCGGTATCGCCGTCGAGGGAGTCGACGCCCAACCCGCCGTCGATTTGATCGTCGTCCTGATGACCGGAGATGCGGTCATTGTCGGCGTTGCCACACAGCGCATCCGATCCATCGCCGCCATCGATGACGTCATTTCCGGTGCCACCGAGGATGCGGTCATCTTTCTGATTCCCGTCGATCCGGTCATCACCACCCTCGCCAAACAGCACATCGCTGCCGTCATCGCCGCTGAGAGTATCATCGTCGGCTCCCCCGCAGATCACGTCGTTTCCCTTCTTTCCACTGATGTTGTCTTTGCTATCGGTACCAACGATGACGTCATCGGCATTCGATCCGTTGAAGATGCCCTTGTACGCCTTTCCGGCATCAGGGCCTCCGACCACGACATTTGCGTCGTTGATATAGATTGTTGCGGACAAACCATCACACATCGGCACCCCGGAGACCGCCCCGGTAAATCTCTCACCAATCATCGCCGAAACACCGAGCGTGAATATGCTGACGAGTGCTGTCAAAATCACATCATGGCGGTGTGTGTTGTATTTGGACATTTCCTACTATTGTAGCCGAAAAGCACATCAACGGCCATATGATATCTCCGAAAAATTCTTACACCTCAATCCTCTCAAACAGCACGCTGCCGATCCAGAGGAACGATAACGGCAGTGTATGGCGACTGGATTGGCCGGAAAATTATCGGTCTTTCTTTGAAAGACCACGCGACGTGGCGCGTCCAGACATTCTGGAGGTGAGACCTCTATACTCCACGCATTCATTCCTGCTCACCCTATGAATACGTCACGCTCCGGACGACAGACTTCCCGGATGCTCACGGAGAAGCAGATTGTGATGATCTCGATTCTCATTGGATTGATCATCACCGCAAGCTTGGCCCTCGTCAGCGGCAAGACGGTCGGACAGGCGCTCGGCGGATACCTGTTCGTCATGAAGGACACCGTGGTGGTCGCCGAACAATCGGCATCGTCCGCTGCTACTGCAAATTTTGACCTGACATCAGTCAGCTGGAAAGACCTCACAGCGATTCGCGCCATCGTCTCCGCGTACGAGGCCAAACATCCGCTGGAAATCGGCATCACGGAGATTACCAAAACCCTAACCGATGTGGACACCGCCTTCCTCGAGCAGGAAAAAATATACGACGATGTGGTTATCGCCAAGCAGCGGATCAACCTGACGAACCAACTGCTCGAAAAGCCACTCGAGAAGCTCAGGAGCATCCTGCGCGAGGCCACCCAGCACAATGCGGGACAGGCAGGACTGTGACCCCCCGTGTTTTGCTGCTGTATACTTCGGCTGTGAAAAAAATCCTGTCTTCCGTCGCGTTCATCGCAGTCTTCACCCTCTATGCCGTGGCTCGTGCCGTGGGCCTGATTCCCGTTCCGCCTCTCTCCGAGGCCCCCCGCATCATCACCAGAACCACGGACTCGATCCCCGACGTCTGGTACAGAGACGGAACATATAAGGGGAAGACCGTCGTTACCTGGTTTGGAAACATCCAAGTGCAGGTGATTGTGGTTGACGGAAAAGTCACCGACGTGGAGCTTGTGGAGTTTCCCACCGGGAACAGGACAACGGAGTACATCAATGACCTGGCGATTCCGCCGCTGCAATCGGAAGCGATCCGGACGCAGATCGCCGAACTCGATGCAATCTCGGGTGCCACGTACACCAGCCAGGCCTTTGAAGATTCCCTCGCCGACGCTCTGGAGCAGGCCCAGACCCCTTTATGAAACAGACGCGCATCCTCATGGGGATGCCGATCACGGTGGAGATCGCGGATCCTTCCGTAGCGACGGACGCGATCGAGAACGTCTACGCATATTTTCATGAGGTCGATCAGAAATTCAGCACCTACAAAGAGACGAGTGAAATCACACAGATCAACCAGGGGAAGATCACGAAAGAGAATTACAGTGAGGAGATGAAGAGCGTCTTCGCGCTTTCTGAAGAAACAAAACAGCTGACGAACGGATTCTTCGATATCCGTCGTCCGGATGGAACCATCGATCCGTCCGGCC
>CAYGNM010000126.1:0-3589 GCA_964351275.1 uncultured Candidatus Peribacteria bacterium
GCCGCCACACTCCTGCAGTCCCGCGCGGAGCATCTTGAGTTCGTCGTCTTTCAATTCAAGCGAGGATGACGCATTCATGAACTCGCCGCCGGTCGTCACTTCCTTCACCACCTTCGCGTTCTGCAGAGACGCATGCAGGACGATGTACGCGTCACACGTATCGCACTTGAGCTGCAGCAGCATGAAATCGTCCGCCGCCATGCGAACGGACGGGAAATCCACGGGAATGCGCTTGCCGCACTGGGGGCACCGCATCTGCTGCTCGATGCGGCGAATGATTTGCTGGAACGTGTGGGGGTCCATTTCCATCACCAGTATTCTAGCACGAAACGCTCAAAAAAAGAATATTTTCCCGGGAAAATGATAACATCCGGCTCATGACCAAGCGTCAAGGCAGTCCGTTCCTGCTCCTCACATTCCTCTCCGCGATTGCGCTCGCGGGAATCCTTCTGATGACAGTGCGGGAAGATCGCTTGCGGATGCAGAAAAGTGAAGTGGACGTTCCCGCGACGGAGATCGCCGTGGAGCACGACGCAGCCGCGACCCTGACCATCCGACAGAGCGATGGAAAGAAGGAGGGAATCATTGAATTTGCCGGAGAGGGAGCGGATTTGCGCATCAGCGTCCCCTCCTCCTGGGACCAGCGCGATGTGCGGGGAGCGGCGCTCTCGGCGGTCCCGTCCGATCCCCCGGCAATGGGATTCACGCGCTGGCATCTGCCAAAAGGGGTCATTCTTTCGTTTCACGTGGAAGAGACGCGAAATTTTGCGTCTCTGCGCATTCGTAATCCCTCCCCGACGCCCCTCCTTATAATAAGGAGGAGAGTGGATGTTGTAAGTGGAAAAGTGGAAGAGAAGAGTTTGCTGTTAAAGGAAGGGACGGCGCAATTGAAGTAACGGGAGGGGGCGATCCGCCGGATCGCCCGTACATCCGATTATTTTCGTCGTCTCCTCACCCACGCCCATCCCGCCGCGCCGCCCGCGGCCATGACGGCGATGGCGGCGGGGCCAGTCTGGCCTGCAGGCGCGTGACCCCGGGCGATCTCGCCCGCAGTCTGTTTCCTAAACGGTGTCAGGGGCAGATCGATGGTGACCGTCCGCACTTCGATGCGGCAGGCGGAGTCGCACCCGTCGCTGTCCGCGATGTTGCCATCGTCACACTGCTCAGTCTTATCGGTGATGGAGTCGCCGCAGCGGGGGTTGCGGCAATCGGTGCGGCACTGGTTGGGCTGGAAGTCGCTGTTCTCCGGACCACGGTCGCACTCTTCGCCGGGATCCACGAACGCATTGCCACAAAGATTTCCACATACGCCGCCCACGCAGAGCGCGCTGGAACATTCCTCGTTGCTTCCGCACGGCGCGCAGGTCCCCTCGGCGCAACGGCCGCTCGCACAATCACCATCAACACTGCAGCCATTTTGACCGTTCTCCAGTTGTCCGCGGCTGGAGCAGCCGTCGCCGTCCGCCGTGTTTCCATCATCACACACCTCACCCGGCTCGCGCAGGCCGTTGCCCATAACGGGCGTTGCGATGCAGCGGCGCGCGTAACAGAGATGACCATCGCCGCATTCGGCGTGAACATTGCACGGGGCGCACACCTCACCGCGACAGAGCCCGCTCTCGCATTCTTCGCCGACCGTACAAGCCTCGGCGATGGCACCTGCTTTGCTCCTGCAGACGCCGACCACGCAGCGGTTGCTCAGGCATTCTTTGCCGGCGGCACAGGAATCGCCGTTGGGTACCAGCGTGCATTCTCCGGAATCGCACCGGCTGTTCGCCGGACACTGATCGTCCGACGTGCACGATTTGCAGAGGCCATCGATGCAGATATTGCTGCTGCACTGCGCGTTGCCCGTGCACGAGATGCCCGAAGAGAAGTACATGCAGATTCCGGCCGTGCAGCGATTGCTCGGACACTGATCATTCCCTGAGCAGCTTCTGCACACGCCATGGAGACAGAGATTGCTGTGGCACTGGAGGTACGTGGAGCAGGCCTCGCCGTTGGGGAGATCACCTTTACTCTTCGGTCCGACACAGTTGCAACACTGTCCGACGCAGCTATCGACGCCACAGCTCGAACCGCAGAGGAACTCGGTTCCCACGGGACAGCGCAAGCCGATTTCACTGCAGATGTTCTCGGCGGGACTGACCAGGATCCGCATGCAGAGACTGTCCGGTCCACAGAGCGGTGCACCGGCATCGGTGCAGAGCTGCGGGAATTTGACGCATTCAGGGGGGATGCTTTGCTTCATGCGGGAGGACCCCACTCCGCTCGATGCGATCGAGCTACGAGGGGTAGATGCGATCGAGCTTCGCGGGGCGAGGGACGACACGCTCTGGGAGACGGCACTCGATGACGAACTGGCACAGAGCGACGGGAACGCAATGCATCGGGCATCGATGGAACTCGTGGCCGACATAGAGGATGTCGATCGCACGGAGCTGGAAGAACCGCCCGTGCAGACACAACACTGACCGCCACAGCTATCAATGCCGCAGGAACCAGAACATTCGAGCGTCTGGCCGGGGGCGCAGGTGAGAGCGAAGCGCAGACAGCTGTCTCCCTGCATTTCCGCGGTGCAGATCTTGCTCGCAGGGCACTGGACGGCAGAAGACCTGGATCCGCTGCTCAGGGAGCGGCTCGCACTGCTCTGGAAGGATGTCGAGCGCAGGGAACTGGAGGAACTTGTTTGTCCTGAGCTGACCGAACGGGCCGAACTACTGGAAAGACCGGTGGAGATCGAAGACGTGGAACGGAAACTGGAGGACGAGCTGCGACAGAGCTCGGGGAACAGCACGCAGACGATAACGGTGGAACTGCTGGACGAGCGGGACACCGAGATAGATGTGCTGCGGGACGACGTCGACGATGTGCGGAAACTGGAGGAACTGCCCACAATCGGGAGACATCGACAGCACTGTCCGGTACAGCTGCCCACTCCACAAACGACAGAGCAATCAAGTCGGGTTCCGGCCGGACAATCGACCTCCACATTTCGACAGACATTGGCCTCCAGGATCACCGAGCAGACCGCATTCGCCGGACAAGCCGTACTCGAGATCGACGACGACCGGGCGGACGTGAGCGAGGAGCGGCTAGACGACGAGCTTCTGCAGAGCTCAGGGAATTGAATGCAGAAGATGGTGATGGAACTGCTCGAAGACCGGCTGACGGAAGAAGAGGTGCTGCGCGACGAGGTCAAGGAACTCGTGCGGAACGAACTGGCGGAAGACGCTCGCGAGGAAGACGTGGTGCGGCTGGTGGAAGAGGAAGAACTGCGGGAACTGGAGGAGCTTGTTCTGAGAGAACTCGAAGAGCTTCTGCAAAGCTCAGGGAATTGCACGCAGAAAGGTCTGATGGAGGAACTGCTCGAGCGACTGGTGGAAGAAGAAGACGAAGTGCGGGAAGAAGTGGAAGAACTGGTCCGCGGAGGAGTCACCGAGGAAATGCGGGAGGATACGGAGGTGGAAGAACTTGTGGAGCGACTACTCGAGGAGGATGTGCGGGAGGTGGAAGAGCTCCGGGAGCTCGAGGAGCTGCGGCAGAGTTCGGGGAACTGGACGCAGAAGATGGTGATGGAACTGCTGGA
>CAYGNM010000127.1:0-3561 GCA_964351275.1 uncultured Candidatus Peribacteria bacterium
ATTATGGAGGAAGCATTTCACAGGCCCTTCGACCAGGCGGCGATCGCAGGCGAGGTCGGCAACAGCGTAGGAAGAGGAAGACCGCGAGGAAGACGTGGAGGACGACGTCGACGATGTGGAGGAGGAGCTGCCGCAGTACTTCTTGATGCACTGCGTACATGTGGGTGTCTGCGGGCACCAAGGATCGGTATCGTCCACGAGGTCGCCGGCCTCGTCCAGGCAGACCACAACCCCGTAGCCGCTCGCATCGATGACGCATTGGGGCTCGTAGTCCTCGCCGCAGGAAGGGCTTGTGTAGTTGCACAACGCATCCACGGATTCCTCGCAGTATGGCGTCCCGGGATTGGGGCACGATGCCTGGCAGGGCTTGCAGACGGAGCTTGATGACGAAGACGAGGAACTGGAGGAAGAGGAAGACTCGATGATCTGGCACTTCGCGCTGCACATTTTGGAATTCGCACCCGATTTTTCACATTGCTCACCGGCTTCGAGAATCCCGTTGCCGCAGATAGGGCTCTTGGAGGACGAGCTGCTGGAAGAAGTGGAAGAAGAGGAAGACGACGACGAACTGCCGCAGTACTGATCGACGCACAATGAGCACTGATACTTTGTGTAGAGGATGCTCTGGCAAGTCGTCTTGCAGCAGGTGCAGACGGATGACGAAGAAGACGAGGAAGAAGACGAAGAGGAAGTAGTGGACGACGACGAACTGCTAGAGCCGGGGCACACATCGATCCGGCCGATCTTGTTGCCGGAGTATTCCGTGAACCACATCTTATCATCGGGCCCTTTGACGATGCCAAACGGCTGACTCCCCGGCGTGGTGCTGATGGCGAATTCGGTGATGACGCCCTCGGGCGTGATCCGGCCAATCTTGTTGCCGCTGACTTCGGTGAACCACATATTGCCGTCGGGACCCAGCGCGATGCCGAAGGGCTGGCTCCCCGGGGTGGCGCTGACGGGGTATTCGTCGAGCAGCACGCCGGCCGTCGTCATCTTGCCGATCTTGTTGCCCGCCTGCTCGGTGAACCAGAGATGCCCGTCGGGACCGGCAGCGATATCGTTGGGGGCGCTGTTGGGAGCACCGGCCACCGTCGAAATGGGGAACTCAGCGATCTCGCCGCTGCCCGGCAGGACCCTCCCGATTTTGTTCTTGTTGTGTTCCGTGAACCAGAGGTTCTTATCCGGACCCACGACGATGTTGAACGGATCACTCTGCAGAGTAGGAATAAGGAACTCTCCAGTGACCGCGCCATCGGGCGACATCCTGCCGATCGCATTGCGCGCGCGCTCCGTAAACCAGACATTGCCGTCGGGGCCTTTGACGAGCCCAAGCGGCCGGCTGCCCGGCTGCAGAAGAGGATACTCCCCCGTCAGCACGCCGTTCTCCGCTGTGCCTAGCTTATTGCCGCTCATTTCCGTGAACCAGATTTTGCCGCCGGGGCCCAGCGTGATTCCCGTCGGCATGTCGCTGGTGGGGATAGTGTGCTCGGTGACCACACCGTTCACCGTCACTTTCCCCAGATTGCGGCTCGCCGATTCCGCGAACCAGAGATTGCCATCGCCCCCCTGCGTGATCGCCGTGGGCGCGACGGCGGCCGTGGGGATCGTGAACTCCGTGATGCGACCGGTGGAGCATTTGGAGGAGGTGGAGGTGGAGGAAGAGGAAGAGGAGGAAGAGGAGGAAGAGGAGGAGGAGGAAGAACTGCCTCCCGGGCACGCGGCACCAGGCCCGTTCCACGACGCCGCGACAAAGAGTCCGCCGCCATAGGTAACACCGCCCCACGCGTTGTCCGCCGCGGCGGTTTGCATGGTCCAGTCGATACCGTTGGATGACGTCATGACCTGCTGGTTCCCTACACCATTGGTGGTCACTGCCACAAACTGCCCGCCACCAAAGGTGAGATCGTACCAGCGGTGATCTCCTCCGGCATTGTGTGGGCTCCACGTGACGCCATCGGGCGACGTCATGACCCGGTTGATGCCCGTATTATTGGATCCGCCGCCGACATCCACGGCGACAAAGACGTTATTGCCGTAAGCGACCCGGTACCAGAACTTCGACACCGCGCTCTGTTGCAGGTCCCATGTGACGCCATCTACTGATGTCATGACCTGACTGGTGGAACCTGAACTCAGAGGACTGCCGACGGCCACAAATTTGCCGGCACCGAAGGTGATGTCGTACCACTGAATATTCCAGGGTATGGGCTGCAAATTCCACGTCTCACCATCCGTCGACGTCATGACGCCGGTGGCACCGACGCCCGCACCGGACAGCGCCACAAATTTCCCGTTGCCGAAGGCGACGGCATACCACCCATGATCCGTCGGCGTTGTCTGGCTGGCCCAGGTTTTGCCATCTTTTGAGGTCATCACCTGCCTGCTGGTTGCGGCACCGGCATAATTCCCGCTCGTAAACGAGACTACGACGAACTTCCCGTTGCCGAAGGCGACTCTGTACCAATCATTATCTGCAGGCGTGATGCTCTCGGTCCAGGTTTTGCCATCTTTTGAGGTCATCACCTGATGATTGGTCCGGTTGTTGTAATTGTTGGCGTTGACCGCAACGTAGACGCCGTCGCCGTAGGCGATGTCGCCCCAGCTGCTCGAGGGATTTGTTTGCAGCTCCCAGTTCGCCCCGTTGGTCGAGGTCATGATTTGTTGGCTGCACATCGGCGTTCTGATGGTCTGGCACGTCGCACTGCATTTTGCCGGATCCGCGGTCTTTTTTTCGCACTGCTCGCCGGATTCGATGATGCCGTTGCCGCAACCCAAGGAAGGAGGGGGCGACGAAGACGTAGAAGAGGAAGACGACGCTGCCGGAGATAACGACCCCCCCATGCGACAGAGATTGAACCTGCCAATCCCGTCAAACGTGCTGAACCACACATTGCCATCCGGACCGGGCGTGATACGCGACGCCACGACACTGGAAGCCTGGGAGGCTAATGCAATGTTCTCTCCCGCCGACGTCATCCGGTACACATTTCCTCCCGCACTCATATACCAGAGATTGTCATCGGCGCCGGTCATGATCATGCTCGGACTGCTGTTTGACGGAAACTCCGTGACCACACCGGCCGTGGTGATCCTGCCGATCTTGCTCACGTTTGTTTCCGTGAACCAGAGATTGCCATCGGGCCCGACGGTGATATCGGTCGGCTGAGCGTCTGCCGTGAGAACGGGGAACTCGCCGACCATCACGCCGGACGTGGTCATGGTGCCGATTTTTTTCGCCGCCGCCTCCGTGAACCAGATATTGCCATCCGGACCGGCTGTGATGGCAGATGGTTGGCTGTTGGGTGTGGTGGGCGTATACAAATTGGTCACGCCGGACGTCGTCAACGTGCCGATGCGGTTGCCAGTCAATTCGGTAAACCAGAGATTGCCATCGGGACCGACGGTGATATTTTTCGGCGTGACACCCGCGGGAAGGTAGAACTCGGTGAACCGACCATCCGGCGTCATGCTGAAGATCTTTTTCCCCGACGTGACCGTGATCCAGAGATTGTCGTCGGCATCGGCGTAGTCTGGTTTGAGGACAAGCGCGCGTCGCAA
>CAYGNM010000128.1:0-3551 GCA_964351275.1 uncultured Candidatus Peribacteria bacterium
CATCGGGACTACTGCTGACCGGCGAGATCATCACTACTTTTCCGTCATTCACGATCGGTGCGGCGGCCAGTGTCTCGCTGCTGCATCCTGCGCCGACGATGGCAAACACTTTGTCGACGTTGACGAGCTTCTGCGCCGCACTCGCAGCATCCGCTCCGTTGCAACGGCCGTCTTCGGCGATCAGTTCAATCGTGCGGCCGTTGATGCCGCCACTGGCGTTGATCTTATCGATTGCCACCTGGACGCCGTGGACCATATCGGCACCGATGCCGGCGATATCACCGGTCAGCGGACCGATGAAGCCGATCTTGATTGCAGATCCACTGCTGCCGGACTGGCAAGCCGCCAGCGCGAGTGTTGCGAGCGAGAGGAGGGGGAGGAGGCGTTTCATTGTGCGGCGGGGGAAGACATATCAGCCTCGCCGAGGGAGACCGTGGCCGTTTCGATCACTGTACCTTTTTCAAACTTCTTGATCGCGTACCCGATGCCGACCACATCGCCATTCGCATCGAAATGGAAATTCCCGGCCGCGCCGGCGTAGTTGTCCATCGCGATCAGCGCTTTCTGGATCGCCTCGCCGTCCGTCCCCACCTCACCGATCGTCTTGGCCAGGAGCTTGGTCCCGTCATAGGCGAGCGTCGCGAAGCTGAGGTTGCTCTTGGGTTCGCCGTACTTCACGCGGAAGCGCACGGCGAAGGAATCCGGACCATTGTCGCCGAGCTTCGACGACGTGTTGACGAGCTCCATTCCTTCCACCGCTTCTTTGGCAATCTGTCCCAGGTTCGCACTGTCGGCGACGTCCTGACTGAAGGCCGGCTGCGTAAGCCCCTGCTCGCGGTACTGCTGCATCGCGACGCCGATGAAGGCGTCACTCTGGCCGTTCGGAACGAAGACGTCGAATTGCAGGCCCTTGAGCCGCGTGAGGACCGTGCGGAAATCCTTGGCACCCGCCTCCGCTGTCTCGTTGAACACGAAGGCGTCCGCTCCCACGTCCTTGATCAGCGAATCACGCAGTGCGGTCGCGTAGTCCGTATTCTCCGAGAGGATCGCGACCTTGTTGTACTTCTTGTCCTTAAAGACCATCGCCATCACTTTCGTCTTGAGCGCATCGCTCGGGTAGTCGCGGAAGATGTACTCGCCCGCCTTGGTCACCTCCGGGCTGCTGCTCACCGGCGAGAGCATCACCACTTTGCCTGCTTCGGCAATGGGCGCTGCAGCGAGCGTCTCGCCGCTGCACTGTCCGCCGAGGATCGCCACCACTTTGTCGACATTCACGAGCTTCTGCGCTGCGCTGGCAGCATCGGCACCGTTGCACTTTCCATCTTCGGCGATCAGCTCAATCTTCTTTCCATTAATCCCGCCCGCTGCGTTGATTTCATCGACGGCGATCTGCGTGCCATTCAGTGTGTCCTGTCCGTACGCGACGGCATCGCCGGTCAGCGGTCCAAGATAACCGATCTTGATCGTGGAGCTGCCGGAGGAGCACGCCGTGAGAGCGAGGGTTCCAAGAGAAAGGAGAGCGAGAGAACGCTTCATACGGGGA
Organism: uncultured Candidatus Peribacteria bacterium; assembly: GCA_964351275.1. Classification (GTDB taxonomy): domain Bacteria; phylum Patescibacteriota; class Gracilibacteria; order Peribacterales; family Peribacteraceae; genus JABFSS01. Next base: position 1,544 of record CAYGNM010000128.1, read on the forward strand.
GGGGGGAAGTTCATACCAACTTTGCCTTCGGGATTGAGCGTCTGTAAAGAGGATTGTTGAATACGAGAGGTAGTCACCTTCCTCTGCTCTTCCAGATGCCCTTCAGTTCATAATTCAACCGTTTTCTGCATGGCATCTTTCTGTTTCAACATGATTCCTGTCTGTGGTTCTCCTGCAATCTCCCATAATCCATACGTAAACGCATTCGACTGCAATTCTCTCCAAGATATCCGGAATTGTTGCGTTTGGTGATTCTCCGGAACGATACTCGCGCCCACGCCGGCACGCAGGCACAGGACGACGATCCGGAGTACGCCGGTGCTGATGCGGGTGCCAGGGCGTCCCTTCTTCCGCGTTATGAACCATCGCTCCTCTTTTGCGATCTCCAAAAGACGGTTGATCACGTCGGAAATGTCATCGCCCTCGAGTTTCTCGCGGAGGATTTTTCTCTGCGGATCCTGCTCTTCGGCGATAGAAGTATACGGTGCGTCCGTCGATTCTTCCGGCTGCAGGCTGGACGAATCAGATTCCTCTGCCACTTGCTCCTTCCACGGACGATCGCCATTCCGAAGTTCATACTCGAGAATTGCGAGCAGAAGCTTCGCCGTTTTCGGCCGGAGGATTTCCGGTAGGGATTTCTTCGCACGCTTGTAATGCTTACGCTCAATACATCGTTCGATGTACTTCACAGTCCTCACGTTGCTTCTCGCCTCCTTCCTGTACTGCTTTTTCCCGATCACTTCCTTCATCTCCTCCTTTGTCCAAAGAAGGCTCTGATCAATGATGCCCTGTGCGCGCAGTTGGACATAACTGTCTACATCGTCCAGGCAAGCGCAGAAGTACTCACGGGCTATCGTTCTCTTGGAGGGGTGTTCGGCCACAGGAGGCACATGCTGTCATAAAAATACTTTCTGCGCTACAGACTCATTTTACTGCCGCGTCGGTCCCATCCCTCGTTACCTTCGTGGCTCCGCCACGAGCTACTCGGGATGACATCATGCGGTGGGATCCGCCCCAAAGTAAATCTCCTGCAATTTCTTATCATGCTTGATCTCCTTCGGCGCTCCATTCAGAACAATCTCTCCGACATCGAGGACGAGCACGCGGTCGCAGATTTGCGAGATGAACGGCAGATCGTGCTCGATGATCAGGACGGTTTTGCCTTCGCTCTTGAGCTCACCGATCAGATCGGCTACCTGCTTGGTCATCTTCGGGCTGACTCCCGCAGTCGGCTCATCTAAAAGGAAGAGTTCCTTCCCGGATTTGAGCGTCCGCGCGATCTCGAGCAGCCGCATCTGTCCGCCACTGAGCGACCCTGCCTTCTTTTTCCCTTGGTGGCGGAGTCCCACCATGTCGAGCGTCCCGTTCACCACATCTTTCATGTTCCCGAGCAGCATGCGCTGTTCCTTCGGTAGCGCTTCGAGCGCGACGAGGATATTTTCCTCCAGCGTCATCTCGCGGAAGATGCCGAAATTCTGGAAGACGCGACCGATCCCGAGCCGCGCGCGCTGGGCGGGTGAAACCATCGTGATGTCGGCGTCGCGGAAGTGGAGAGAGCCAGCGGTTGGTTTCAAAAATCCGGAGAGCACGTTGAAGAGCGTGGTCTTGCCCGAGCCATTTGGTCCGATCAGCCCGACAATTTCGCCCTGGTCGACGGAGAAGGTCACGTTCTTGAGGATCTGCTGGGTGTTGAGGGTGAGGGAGAGGTGGGAGGCAGCTAAAAGAGGCATGGGGATAGCATACAAGAAAGAGCAAGAAGAATGGTCGCGTACGTTCTGTGTTTTTCTTTTCTGGAGCCCCTCCTCCTAACCTCCTCCCGATGGGAGGAGGGATGTATGTGTTGTTGTTTGCGTACTAAGAGCGGACCACCGCCTTCATAAACGCCGCAAACAACGGATGTGGACGGTGCGGACGGCTTTTGAATTCCGGATGGAACTGGCTGCCGACCATGAAGGGATGATCCTTCAGCTCGACGATCTCCATCAGGTCGCCCTTCGGGGAATCACCG
>CAYGNM010000129.1:0-3520 GCA_964351275.1 uncultured Candidatus Peribacteria bacterium
CAAAATATAGTATTATATGTGCAATACCAATTTCCTTCCCCTATTCTTCTATGAAGAAGAACTATACCCAATTATTCGTCGCGGGAGCGGTCGCGCTTGCCGTCTCCGGTGTCGTCACGGCCGCATCAAGCGGTCGGCTTATTCAGATAGCGCAGGAAACAGGCGCTCCTCCGCCTCCTCCTATGGATGGCGGCGGTGCCCCTCCGATGGGCCAGCCTCCTTCACAGCCTTCTGGAGGTTTCCAGGGTGGTGATCAGATGCCCCCTCCTCCGTCCGGCGGAATGCAGGGCGGCGATTTTAATGGAGGATTCCAAGGCGGTGATCGCCAGATGCCTCCTCCTCCGTCCGGCGGAATGCAGGGCGGCATGAACTTCGGTGGTGGGATGAATGGCGGCATGCAGGGAGGTATGAATGGCGGCATGCAAAACGGCATGAACTTCGGCGGTTCTCAAGGTGGAATGAACGGCGGCATGATGAAAGGTGGCATGGATTCCCCCTTCGGCAGGGGTATGAATGACATGAAGGGCACGTTCGGCGGACAGGGCGGTTCTGAAGCCGCTCCCTTCGGACGCGGCCGTCCAGGTTCGGACGAGATGTTCGGTAATCACGGCGAAGGACAGACCGGTTCCGAATCCTTCGGACGTGGTCGTCCGGACATGAATAGCCAATTCGGCAGAAATGGCGGCGGTGAAACAAGCGGTCGTCAATTTGGCGGCATGGATATGCAGAAAAGTATGGACGGCGCTTCCCCAGATATGGCACGTGGTATGGGACGCCAGTCCGGTCAGGGACCCGTCGACTTCAACTTCTCCGGCAATGGTCAGGAAGATGGTCGCGGAGGAAGCAAGATGAACATGGGTGGAATGCAGCAGCATGGTGCTGCGGCCGGTCAGTTCGGAGGTGACAAGGGGGTGATGGGCGGCCAGATGGGTCAAGACGGCGGGAAGGGAATGGGCATGGGCGGTCAGATGGGCCCGGCCAATGGCGGAATGTCCAGCATGTTCGGTGCTCCGGGAAAGGTGCAAATGCCGGGCTTCATCGATCAGATGGCGGAGATGGCGGATGAGTCGTCTGCCACGATTGACCCTGCCCAGCTGACGGCCTTCAAGAAAATCGTCGACAAGATCACGAAGGCCGCGGATAAGGATGAAAAAGCCGCAAACAAGATCAATACCGAAGACGGAGTCTCTTCTGCGGAGGGCAAAAAAATCGCCAAGGTCGGGAAAGATGCGTACAAGTATCTCCAACTGGGGTCGGGCACCCTCGAGGGACTGGGAGAAATTGCGGATGCTCTGGATGAAGAGGAGAATCCGGAGTTCTTCGAGTACTACGCCAAGCTGGAACAGTCTGTCGAGAAACTGGACGGTTTGGTCACCGAACTCAGCCAAGCCATGGATTCCGTGAAAGGCACCAAGGGCACCAAGTAACAACGGTTCATCAACGGAACGAAAAAGCGGCCTATCACTACGGGCCGCTTTTTCTATGCCCTCATCCGGCGCCTCGAAGGCGCCACCTTCTCCCGCTGCGGCAGGAGAAGGACGACGACGCGTACAGGGCAGTATCAGCGAGATGACGAGCTCGATCCGCGCGTCTTGGCCCAGTTCTCCGCCTGACACTTGGCGCGGACTGCACCATCCCGGATGCGGTTACAGTTGGCTCGTGCGGGGACTTGTGGCTGGACCGGTGCAGGGGTCACGATCGTGGGCCGCGACTGGGTGGCGAGCTGCCGCAGGATTTCCTTGTGCTGCTCGGCCAGGCACTGTGCACGCTCCAAGCTGCCCAGACGGGCGCAGGAGCGGGGTTGGGTGGGGGATGCCGAGCTGGAGGATGTTGCGTCCAGCGCAGGCGTTCCCGCCTGCGAGGAAACCGACGATTCCGATGATGCCGACGACGCAAACACTGGCGTCCCCGCCTGCGACGGCGGCGGCAGGCGGCCCATCTGACGCAGGATCTCCTGGCGCTGCTTGACCAGACATTGCGCTTTCTCGGCACCCGTCATGCGGCTGCTACAGATCGCCTGCGGGCTCGGGGCAACGTCCGCGAGAGCGGTCTGGGTGAACAGTGTGAGGAGCATCGAGGCGGACAGGACGGCGGCGGACTTCATACAATGACAGAGGAAATGATACGGGGAGTCTACGCGATCTGGTGCTGCCGCGCGAGCAAATCCCGTTCTTTTAGCCGGGGTTGCCTTCACACAAGGTCCTCGGATTTTTTGCAGGTGCAGTGCTCCGCGCAGTTGCTGCAGCCATCACACACGTCTCCTTTCATCTCACATTCCGCGCAGGCACCTTCGTGCATCGGCATGTTGCATGCGGGACAATTGGTCATAGGGAAAAGGGGAAGAGAGATAGGTGCAATGAAGACGTTGCATCCAGATCTTTCTGTCCGCGTTTCCGAGAATTTTCCTGCCGTCTTTTTTTCGCGAACGGTGGCCATCCCGTCTCGTCAAAGCATCAAGTTCTTGTATCGCGGCATCCTTAAGGTACGGTCGCGGGATGAGACTTTCCGGGGTTCTGCGCGATGTTGTTCTGGTTGTTGCAGGCGCACTCATGGTCTCGGGAGAGACGCTCGCGACACCGGAGGAATCGGCGCGACCACGCATAGAAATCACGAGAGAAAAAACGGCGGAGACTATCAAACGTGCCATCACGCACCATCCGGTGGTCAACGGCTGGAAAAAAGCGTCGAGCAGAAATTTTCATCTCATCCATGATCTAGAGCACGCCGTCGCCGAAACCCTCTTGCAATACTGCGAAGAGGTTCGCGGGAGAGTGCAGAAGAAATGGATGCCTTCCGACGATGCCGAGCAAGAATGGCCTGCAAAGTGCAGTATCTATCTCTATCCTACGGCTGAGCAATACACGGCGGAGACATCGGTACCCAGAGAAAACCGGGGTCATTCCAAAGTGGGAAAGCCGGAGGCCGGTCGCGTGGGCTTCCGCGAAATTAGTATGTACGGGGAACCACCGCAGCTTTTTCATAGCGTGATCGATCATGAGATCGCCCACACGACGACTGCCGGAATTTTGCAGAACAATGTTTGGTCTCCCAAATGGCTGGACGAAGGAATTGCCGTTCTCAGTGAGCAGAAAGAACGTCCCATGCTTTCCCGTCCGCTGATGGCGATCCAAGAGGAAACACTGCTCTCCCTCCGGGAATTGTTCACGATGAAAGGCTATCCAAAGCAGCGTGAGCGTCACTGGCCATTCTACGTTCAGGCCGCGATGGTGACGGAATTCCTCCGCGCGCAGCACAAAGATCCTTCCGTCCTCGGGAAATTCGCGCGTGACGGTGAGAATGAGAAGATCGGGTACAACAAAGCGGCAGAAAAATATTTCGGCAAGACCATTGAGCAGTTGGAGACGGAATGGCGGCGGGCGTACGTTCGGGCGACTGAAGTCCTTCCGGCGTCGAGGAGGTGAAATCCTGTCGTTTATTTTGGCGCATATTTGTCGCTTATCCGATCCTCTCCGCCGCACTCGACCCTGCCACGAATCCCGTGGTCCAGCAGAGTTGGAGT
>CAYGNM010000130.1:0-3406 GCA_964351275.1 uncultured Candidatus Peribacteria bacterium
CTATAGTTCAGTGCCCATGCAGAATTCCCTCTCCTCTTCCGACGTGCTCATTCTCGGCGCTGGTCCTGCCGGCATGGCGGCCGCCATGGAGCTCTCGCGGGCGGGGAGAACCGTCACGGTCATCGAGAAAGCATCGCACGTCGGCGGTCTGGCTAAGACCCTCGAGTTCGCGCAGCCGGAGGGAATCTATCGGACAGATATCGGTCCGCACCGCTTCTATAGCAAGAATAAGTACCTCTACGATTTCATTGAGGACCTTCTCGGGGAGGAATGGATTCAGGTGCCGCGACTCACGCGGTTCTTCGTCGATGGGAAGTTTTATTTCTACCCGATTCGTTTTCGCAACGTTCTCTTGCAACTCGGCCTGCTCCGCGCGTTCCGAATGCTCATGGATTATGGATGGGAGCGTGTGCGCGCAATGGTTGCGCCGCGGACAATCCGGTCCTTTGAGGACTACACACTCGCGCAGTTTGGTCGGACGCTGGCGGAATTCAATATGCTCAATTACACCGAGAAAATCTGGGGGATTCCCTGCAGCGAAATCAGCATTGACTGGGCCAACCAGCGCATTGGGGGCTTAAGCCTCTTCGCGGCAGTGAAGAAAATGCTGCTCCCCAAGAGCGGCCCAAAGACGCTCGTGGATCTCTTCTATTACCCGTCGAACGGCTCGGGAACGATCTACGAAGCCATCAGAAAGCGTATCGAGGAGAAGGGGAATGTTGTCTGTACGAATACCGAGCCGGTGAAGATTCACTGGGAGGGGCAACGCGTCAGTGCGGTCGACGTGAAAGCGGCGAGCGGCGAGCGGCTGCTCCATCCTTCGCACGTTATCTCGTCCATTCCCGTCACGCGGGCAATAGAGCTTTTCGATCCAGCGCCGCCGCCGGCTGTTCAGGACGCGGCGCGGCACCTGCGATTCCGAGCGCAGGTGTATCTGTTCCTCACGGTCAGGCGCGAGCAGGTCGTCCCCGATAACTGGGTGTACTTTCCGGATAAAAATATCCCCTTTGGACGTATTTCTGAGATGAAGAACTTCAGCAGGCAGATGTGCCCTCCAGGTCACACGTCCCTCTTCGTCGAATTCTTCTGTTTTGAGGGAGATGCGATCTGGACCGCTTCCAAAGATGCACTCTTCTCCATGACGATGGACGCCCTAGAGCGGCTGCAGATTCTGGATCGCGGAGATGTGACGAGCACGCATCTTTTTCGACAGTCGCATGTGTACCCTCTCTATGATCTTCACTACACCAAGCATCTGAGTGTCATCCTCGAGTGGCTCGATCGCTTTGAGAACTTCTATGCGATTGGGCGGCCCGGACGCTTCCGCTACACCAATCAGGATCACTCGCTCGAAATGGGAATCCTGGCAGCCCAGAGCGTGCTTGATGGCAAACGGAGGGATGTGGATGAGGTCACCAAGGAGAAGGAATACTTCGAGCGGGGGTTTGTGCCGGAGAAGAAGTGAGACTCCGCCGCAAAGGCATGGTACTGTTTGCGTATGTTTCGCAATCGGGCGCATCTCTGTCTGTTCGTCATTCTTTTGCTCGGATTTCTCGTTCGCATGGAGGCCGTGCGGTGGAACTGGTTCATGCACGGAGATGTGATTGATGATACGTCCGTGACGGCTTCTCTCCGCGATACCGGACGCCTGATAGCCTTCACAGGTCCGGATAACGCGGATCCCGCAGTCTATCCCGCACAACCGTCCACTGGGACCGGTGGCTTTCCGCTTAAAATGCACGGGCCATTTCTGCCGATGCTCGGTGCGGCAGTCACCGTTGTCCGCGGCGGATCATCCAGCGTCGCCGACGCTTTCCTGTCGCTCAGGATGCTTTCGCTGCTTCTCGGTACTGCCATTATCTGGCTCACCTTTCTGCTTGCGTCACGCCTCATCAGTCCCTGGGCCGGCGTTGCCGCTGCTTCGTGGACCGCCGCGTCCTACATTCTCATCGATTACTCGGGAAACGGCGCGCTCTACACGCTGCAGGCTGCGATCTACCTTCTTTGGCTTCTGACAGCTCTTGCCCGGCCATCCTGGCTGCGCACGATCTTCCTCGGGATCATCGCCGGCATCGGGTACCTCACCAACTATCAATGCATGATTCTGGTTCCCGCGGGAATTCTGACATTGGCCTTCGACCGGCGCCCCTGGAAACAATTCTTCCTGCATGCCGCTCTGCTCATCGCCATCGCCGGTGTCATCGTTCTCCCGTGGTTCATTCGCAGTTCCCTGGTCTTCGGCGACGCTTTCTATCATCAGAAGTGGCAGATGCGCTACATCTACATGAAGACCGGAACTCTGATTCCTGATAAAGGGGTCATTGCCCTGAGCGTCCGCGACGCGCTGGGGATCCTGCACAGCGTCTTCACCGTCTGGATTCCGTACAACGTGTACTACGCTGCGCGAAAACTCTTCATCCTGGCGCCCATTGCGTTCTTTTTCTTCGCATTCGGTCTCATCGAGATGGCCTTCGCTCCAAAACGTCTGTGGAAATTCCGGTCTGTATTGCTCCTCATGGTTCTACACATGTTGCTCTGTACCGCTTGGCCGGTCTGGAAATTCCGGTTCTTTGTGCCGCTGCTCCCACTTGTCTTTATTCTGGCATTGGAGCAGATCTGGCAGTTCTCTCCGCGCTGGCGTCAGATCTCTGTGAGCGCAACGCTCGTTGCCATTCTCATCATTTCCGTCCTCACCTACCGGGCGATTCCCACACACACCACGTACTACGATGGAGCGCTGACACAGGATCCCTTTCATGGTTCCGAAGAACGCACATTCCTCCGTGACTGGAAGATTTTCCCCTCTCCATAATGCTTCCCAGAAAACTTTTCATTCTCAAGAGATTCCTGCAGATTCTGCTGATCCTTATTCTGGTGTTTGTGTTTGTGGAAGGGGTGGTGATGCGGGTGCAGTAACCTCATCCCTCGCCCTTCTCCGTGCCGCACGGAGAAGGGGATGTTTGTTGTTTATTTCTGCGGTTGGGCTCATACAACTATCCATTGGCGTTGCCGTGGATCAGGAAGGTGCTTATTTCCCTTTCTGCCTTTAAACGCGGCCGGATGATAGAGAGCGTCGAGCGGCTGTAGGTCGAACTTGCCGCCGATTAGATCAGTTTTCACAAAGAATGCGTTCACGCCGTTCCTGTCCGTCGTCACGAGTGTGTAGCCCTTCGATTCTCCCAATTTATTGAGCGCGCCCAGACTTGCGCCGTAGTAGTCGGTCTTGTCCCACTGGAAGCGGGGATCGTAGGGGATCGTCACGGCCGGTTTGGCGGGAATGCAGGCGTTGTATTCCATAATGACGACGCGGGGGCGGTACGCGTCAATCGCTTTCCAGACCCAGTAGTCATTCCCGTCGATGTCGATTGAGAGCAGATCAAACTTGCCCGGCACTCCGTACTTTGCG
>CAYGNM010000131.1:0-3379 GCA_964351275.1 uncultured Candidatus Peribacteria bacterium
CTCTGGACCGGGGCGGTGCCCTCCGCAATGCCGCTCTTTGTCGCTTCATCCTCACCGGTTCCGGTGCCCGTTTCCAAGTCATCGGTGCCCGCCTCGTGTGCCGATTGTCAGAGGATGTGTTCCAGCGGCATGGCTCTTGCGCCGGCCTGTGATACCCAGGGTCGCACAATGTGTGGGAGCGTGATGGCCACCTGTTCGAACGGCGGCTACCCGGTGTGTAATCTTGTGGGAGGCGTTTGGGTGAGTGCGGGTTGTCCGAGTGGTGGCTGGCCGACGTGCCCGCTTAGTGATGCGTGTCAGCAGTGCGCGAGGAACTGCGGCACATTCAGCTCCACGGCAAGAGCGATCTGCGGCAATGGGATCCTCGAATCCGGAGAACAATGCGATAGCGGTTCAACCTTCGGCGTTTCCTGTTGCGCGTCGTGCCGGTTCGCGCCCAACACGACCGTCTGCAGTCCGAGCAGCAATGTCTGTCTGTCTCCCGCCTACTGCACCGGCACCAGTGCGTCGTGTCCTGCCAATAGACCGCTTCCGGATGGTACCCGCTGCACCGGTACCAACATCTGTAGGAGTGGAATGTGCGTTCCTTCCACGTCGTCCTCTCCACGATCGTCAAGTTCCTCCTCCGTCTGCGCCACCTGCAAGCCGGTGTGTGACGCCGTGGGAGTCCCCGCGTGCACCGGAATCACTCCGCCGAAGTGCGGTGCGAGTGCGGCATTCTGTGTCAGCGGAAGTCCGCTCTGCAACACGGTCTGCACTGGGGATTTGTGTAAATTGACGGCGCAGTGCTCGGGCGGCGGCGCGCCGTACTGTCCGGGAATCGATACCTGTCTGATGTGCCAGGACCAGAACTGCCCCAAAACTTCTTCTGTTTCGTCTCCGCGTCCGTCGAGTTCGTCTTCTTCTACTTCTTCCTCCGGTCCCGTCTGTGCTCCCACAAACGGTCTGGTCGACTATTGGAAATTCGACGAAGGTGCCGGTTCCGTCACCGCAGACTCCTCAGGGGGCAATACGGCGACGCTCGCCAATGGCCCCGCGTGGACACCGGGGAAATTCGGAAACTCGCTGTCGTTTAATGGAACCAACCACGTCTCTCTCGCGGGAGTCACCACCGGGACCACCTTCACGTATTCGGCGTGGATCAAACCTGGCGCGCAGACTGCGTACTACGGATCCATCTTCAGCGATGCCGCAGGGCAGCTGGGATTCTGGTACCTTGGCACCGGCGAAAGTAAAGTGACGTACTACTACGGCGGTAATCACAAGAGCACCACTCCTCTCGCGCTCGGCGTGTGGCAGCACATCGCCGTCACCAATAACGGCGGCAATGTGACGTTCTATCTGAATGGACGTCCGGATGGCACCGCGGTGGGCGGACCGTCCGTCACTGTTGTCCGTATGGGGAATGATAATTCCAACGAAGCATTCAACGGATCTCTCGATGACGTGCGCCTCTACAACCGCGTGCTCTCCGCGGCGGAAATTTCCCAGCTCGCCGTCGGGGAATTTGGGAATTGTTCCGTGGGCAGTTCATCGTCGCCGAGTTCCCCAAGGAGTTCGGTTGCCTCCAGCGGAACGAGTTCCTCCGTCTGCGCCGCCTGCCAGCAGATCTGTGCTGCGTCAGTGCCCACCTGCACCAGCACGGCTCCGCCGAAGTGTGGGACGGTGAATGCCACCTGCCCATCCGGCACGGCGCGTTGTACCATGCTGTGCGACCGTAACGCGTTGTGCACATTGACGGCAGTGTGTTGGGCGGGCGACGCGCCGACGTGCCCGCCAAACGATGATTGCCCTTTCTGCGTCGATCAGTACTGCAAAAAATCCTCCTCCAGCGTCGTGGTGACCTCGCTCTGTGGCAACGGCGTGGTGAATGCCGGCGAACAGTGCGACACCGGCAATCTCGCCGGCTCCTGTTGCACGTCTACGTGCCGGTTCGCGCCCGCACTCACCGCTTGTCGTCAGAGTACCAATGTCTGTACGGTCACTGCCAACTGCACTGGCAACAGTGTGACCTGCCCGGCCAGCAGCATGCTCCCCAACGGCACTCCCTGCGGCGGCACCAGCATCTGCAGCAATGGGATCTGCGTGACTCCGGTCTTCTCTTCACCGAGGAGTTCTTCCGCCTCGTCACTTCCCAATGTCTGCGTCCCGGATTCCCACCTGAAGGCGTACTGGAAATTCGACGAAGCCACGGGGCCCGCAGCCGACTCGTCCGGCAATAGCAACACCGCCACGTTCATCAACGGCGCCATCACGAAGACCGATGTACCGACGCTCAGTTTCTCCGATCCCCGCAGCGCCTCCTTTACAGCCACGAGCAGACACTACTTCACCGCTCCCGATAGCGCCTCACTCGATCTCTCCACGGCCGCAACCGTGGCATTCTGGTTCAAGCGTCCTGCTTCAAATAATCCGGTCTCCGTTGCCAAATGGAATACGGCAAGCAATCAACGCAGCTACGCTCTGCAGATCTCTATCGATGGCAGAATTTACTGGAGCGTCAGCGGGAACGGCGCAGCGCATACGTATTTCCAATCGACCGGAACCTTCCCCAGCACGGCGTGGAACCATCTTGCCGCGACCTACACCAGCACAGCGATGAAGGTCTACTTCAACGGCGTGCTCGTCCCAGGTTCGATCCAAGGAGGAGCTATTCCCCCTTCACTCTTCAACTCGAATCAGCCCGTTGCCAATACATACGACGGCGGAAACTACAACAACGGAAACCTCGATGATGTCCGTATCTACAATACCGTTCTCAGCCCGGGCAACATCGCCGCGCTTGCCGCAGGCCGCACCATCAACTGCGTATCGTCCAGCTGCACACTCGGGACCATCACCGAGTTCCTCGTGATCAACGGAGGGTTGGCACACGACATCACCACCGGTCGCGACGGCAATCTCTGGTTTGCCAGTGACAACGGCGCGATTGTCCGCATGACGATCGACGGGGAGATGACCGAGTTCCCGCTTCCCGCGCAGAATCAGAATGAGAACCCCGTCTGTTCCGACGGCACTCCCGGGTTCATCAATGAATTCGGCGAGCTCATCTGCGAGTACGGCACACCCATGAGTAACAGCACCATGGGAGGCGGCACCCCGTATGGCATCACCGCCGGACCCGACGGCAAAATTTGGTTCATCGAAGGTGAGGGCACTGTGATCGGCAGCATCACGCCGAACGGCAAGATTATTGAATATCCGATTCCCGGCGGCCGGACTGCGCAGGACATTATCGTGGCGTCCGATGGCAACTCCGTCTGGTTTACAGAAAACGGAGTGAGTCAGATCGGCATAATCACAATGGCGGCGCCGGGCGTCGGGCTCACCGAGTTCAGGATTCCCAGCGGACGCGTCGGACAGAACATTACCGCTGGGC
>CAYGNM010000132.1:0-3355 GCA_964351275.1 uncultured Candidatus Peribacteria bacterium
TGCTGCAGGCGGCAGAGGCCATCTCTTGTCGGATTCGCGGCAGTGCGGAGCCGTGGGGCGGACTGCGGATCATCGCTGTCGGGGACTTTGCGCAGTTGCCGCCCGTCACACCGGGTCAGCAAACCAAGGATTGGGCATTCCTCCATCCGGTCTGGAAGGGGAGCGACTTTCAACCGGCGCTGCTTTCCACCGTCATGCGCACGCAGGACATCGAATTCCTGAGAATCCTCAATTTCGTCCGTGAAGGAATTGTGAATGAAGAAGTGCAGGACTTTCTGCAACATCGGATATCGACATCTGGTGACGAAGAAGAAGGCACACGTCTGTATCCGCACCGCGCGCAGGCCGACGCGTACAATCTGCGGCGGCTGGATGCGATGTCTGCTCCTCTGCGTTCATTCAAGACGCTGTACGAAGGCCGGGAACGATACATCGATGCCGCGAAGAAGGTCGTGCCGATCCCCGAAACACTTTTGCTCAAGGAAGGTGCGCTCATCATGATGCGCAAGAACGACGTGACGGGCGGGCTGCACTACGTAAATGGGAGTCTCGGATACGTGCGCGATATCACCGAAGAATCCCTGACGATCTCACTCTTCTCCGGTGAGGAGATCGAGGTGGGGAAGGAAAAATTCTCCTCTCTCGATGGCGACGGCAACGAAGTGGTCGCTGCGTGGAACTTCCCCGTCACGCTCGCCTGGGCGACCACCATCCACAAAGCGCAGGGTGCCTCGCTCGACCGCATGATCGTCGATCTTCATCAGCTCTGGGAGCCGGGTCAGGCGTACGTCGCCCTCAGTCGCGTCCGCTCGGGTTCCGGCCTGATGATCGAACGCTGGAGTCACAGTTCCATCCTGGCCGAACCGCTCGTGACGCAGTTCTACAACGCGCTCGCCGATCAGGCGCAGAAATATGTTCCACGGCCGCTCTACGCTCCTGCCATCTCTCATTCTGCAACGCGGGACGTCCCTCACGAGAAACGAAAGCCCAAAGCCACTCGGCAACAACGAGCGAAGGACATCGCGCGCATGCTCAAGGAAAAAGTCAGTCTCGTGAACATCGCCACGCACTGCAGTATCAAACCCGACCGTGTCGTCCACTACATCGAGCAGATGCACGCGAGCGGGGAAACGCACGATGTTGGGTACCTTACGGAGAACGTTACCGATCTCCCCAAAATCATCGCCGCTTTCGAGGAACATGGTCACGGGCTGCTTAAACCGGTCTTCGAAGCTCTGGAAGGAACGGTCCCGTACGATACACTGCGTTTGGTCCGGTGTGTCCGGTATGTAACGCACGGAGAGGTCGCATAGTGGCCTAGTGCGCGCGCTTGGAAAGCGCGTATGGTCGAAAGACCATCGAGGGTTCGAATCCCTCCCTCTCCGCCATAAACCAAGCCGACAGTATGTTTGATAGCAATGAACGTTCATCTCGTTGTTCTTTATCGTGGGGTCGGCTGGTTTATGGCGAGCCATGACACCCGAGCCCCGCAGGGCGAGTGGTTCATGGCCGCCGAATGACTTGAGAAAATTGACAATACCCTCTCTTAAGAATAGAAACTCTCACCCCATGCCTCCCGAATCTTCCGAAGGCAAATCACGCAATCGCGATGTCCGCCGCAAATCTGTGCAGTCCCCCCTAGAAACGTATCTGCGGGAGATCAATGAGACGGCTCTTCTTTCCGCTGATGAGGAAAAGGAGCTTGCCCGCAGGATTGCGGATGGGGACTGCGAAGCGCGCGATCACATGACCCGCGCGAATTTGCGGTTGGTTGTGAACATCGCCCGCTCATTCACTGGGAAAGGATTGGGTCTGCAGGATCTGATTGAAGAGGGCAATCTCGGTCTTCTGCGTGCCGTCGAGGGCTTCGACCCACGCATGAATACTCGCTTTGCCACCTATGCCACGTACTGGATCAAGCAGTCGATCAAACGCGCGCTGCTGAATACAGCAAAGACGATCCGGATTCCCATATACATGATTGAGTTGCTCGCAAAATGGCGACGCACGACCATCAAACTTCAAGACGACCTTGGCCGCACACCAACATTCGAAGAAGTGGGTAAAGCATTGGGTCTCCCTAGGAAAAAGCTGCTCATTCTCAAGAAAGCACTCCGCGTCTATAACGCCTCGCAGGCTGGAGAATTCGAAGACCATTTCTCCCTTGAGGAGATGATTCCCGATGAGAATGCAGGGCCACCTGATGTAGAACTCATTCAAGAGGAGGAGCTCGCGCATGTTCAGATTCTCTTGAAACAGATAGATCCGCGTGAGGCAGCGGTTCTGCGCATGCGCTTCGGTCTGGATAATGAAGAGCCCAAGACATTGAAAGAAATTGGGGAGGGTCTTGGCCTCACACGTGAACGCGTCCGGCAAATTGAGAGCGACGGATTGTCCAAGTTGAGCAAGGCACCTGATGAGGAGGTTGTTGAACCCACCGTGACTCGCAAAATTCCGGTACCCAGTGCTTCCACCCACCCCATCCTCCCCATCCTTCCCAGTATGATCGATGCTCGTGCGCAGGCGGAACTGAATCGCAAACTCACCCTTCTTCGGGATGCGGATGCCTTGCAGAATATGACTCCTGCCGAACAGACAGCACATCGTGTCCAAATGGAAGGGGTCAGTGCTCAACTTTTCCATCATTTGCGATATTGTTGGGAAGCGATGCATCTCTTATTGGATCCGGGATTGAAGCAGCAAATGCAGCGGCAATTAGAGGTCGTGCAGCAGGCAGAACAACACACTGGCACAGGAGCATTGTCTGCGTACCTTCGGGGGCAGGGGGTGAAGCAGGATGTGTTTGAGCGATGGAGACTGAGGAAGGAAAGCCTGCAATTCGCCTTGCGCGTCGCAGAATTGTCGCTCCAATCTCCACGGGAAGCTGTGCGTGCATTGGATTACAAACCACCAGAGCCGAAGACTCCCAAGCGAAAACGGCAGACGACCGTCAATAAGGAAAACCAGCCCTCACTTCTTGCTACTGATCCCACACGCCTCGCATCCGGTGACGCAGGCTTTGAACGATTTCACCCAGAGGGTGATGGTGATGGCGAAAGCAATGAGGGAGAGCGAGCCGGCATTGGTGCCGAAGAGCATGGTGGCCTCGCGCGCGCCCTTGAGGAGGACGTAGTGTGAGGTGAGCACTTCCATGAGCGACGCGAGCGTCGCGACGAAGAGCAACACCGTCACGATCACGTGACAGACGAAGCAGGCGGGATCGTGCGGATTCTTTTTCTTACCGAAAAACATAGGAACAGAAGGAAGGAACGGACGGTACGGTACCAGAGCGCTGCGCAGGCTCAAGGAAAGGAGGTGGTGGGAGTTGTTGATTAATGAGATGACAATATATAGG
>CAYGNM010000133.1:0-3352 GCA_964351275.1 uncultured Candidatus Peribacteria bacterium
GTTCAAGTCCAGTCGTCCCGACCATCTCTATGAATGAGACTGCAAACATCCTTCAATCTCTCATTGACCGTAATAAACGCGTCGAAGCAGACAAGGCGTGGGAACTGAGTTTCACGCGACGCGTCTTCCTCGCCGTTCTGACGTACATCACCGCCAGCCTGCTGCTGTGGCTGCTTGGACAAGAGGGTTTCCTACTACTCGCATTCATCCCCGCAATCTCGTACGTCTTTTCCACACTCACGCTGCCGTGGCTGAAGAGGATTTGGATGCGATCCACTCGACGGTCATCATGATCCAAACGGTGTGTGATAGGTTGCCTTCTTCCCCAGTTCCTCCTCAATCCGCAGCAACTCATTGTATTTAGAGACCCGTTCCGCGCGGCTGAGACCGCCGGTTTTGATCTGGCCGGTGCCGAGACCGACGGCGAGATGCGCTATGAAGGTATCGTCCGTATCCCCTCCCCGGTGGCTGACGACAGGGTTCCATCCCTGCTTGCGAGTCAGTTCAATCGCATCAACGGTTTCACTGACCGTACCGATCTGATTCACTTTGATGAGCACAGCGTTGGCGGCCTTCTTCTCGGCCGCTTCCTGAATGCGCTTGGTATTCGTTACGAGCAAATCATCCCCGACGAGCTGCAGCTTCTTCCCCAGCTTTTCCTGCATCGAGACAAAGCCGTCCCAATCATCTTCGGCATGACTGTCTTCGATGCTGAGGATGGGAAACTCGCCGGAGAGTTTTTCGAAATAGGCGACGAGCTCTTGTGAGGTGAGGGATTGACCATCCACTGCATATGAACCTTTGCTGTGAATCTCCGATGCGGCTGCATCTAATGCAAGACGGATCCGTCCCGCGTACCCGGCAGACGTGATCGCATCAGTGAGGAACGTGAACGCTGCCCGAGCGTCTTTCACATGCGGCGCGAACGCACCTTCGTCACCAACCGAAATGACATGCTTCGCGGCCTGGAGATTCTTCTTGAGCGCCTGGAACGTTTCCGCAGCCGCGCGCATCGCTTCCGAAAACGTGGAAAATCCATCGGGCACAATCATGAATTCCTGAAAGCTGAGCCCGGCGTCGGAATGCGCTCCCCCTTCGATGAAGACCATCAACGGCACTGGCATCAGCATTGGCGCTACTTGATCGTATTGCTGCGCGAGCGACTTCCAGAGTGGCAATTTCTCGGAAACCGCGCGTGCTCTGCAGACCGCCAGAGAAACCCCCAGAATGGCATTCGCGCCGAGCGTAGCCTTGTTGGGCGTCCCATCAAGATCCAGAAGCATCTGATCGATCGTCCGATGGTCCGCGACGGACTGACCTTTGAGTTTCTTCATGATTGATGCATTCACATTCCCGACGGCTTTGAAAACAGACTTGCCGCCGAAGAGACTCTTGTCGCCATCCCGAAGTTCCAGCGCTTCATGCACACCGGCAGAAACGCCTGACGGAACGGATGCGCGACCGAAAGACCCGTCATCGAGCATGCAGTCGACTTCGATAGTCGGTGTGCCGCGGGAGTCGAGGATCTGGCGAGCTCGGAGATGTTGGATGGATGGCATCACGGGAATACTAGAGTAATAGAATATGAGAATAATAGAGTATTAGGAACCACCGACGGACGTGTGTGTCGTCATCCGACCCACGCGAAGTCCCTATTATTCTCCTACTCTATTATTCTATTACTCTTTTCTTGGCTTTCAGATGCACTGTCCCCGCAAACCCCACAATCGCAAGCAGTCCCATGGCCTCCGTCTCCCCTCCTGATTTCGGCAATTTTGTCCTCGGTTTCTTGGCGATGCGCCGCGTCCCGACGACGGATCCTGACGATGCTGGGAGTGTGAGATTCAAAGCGGCATTCACACCCTTGAGAGTGCCACCAACGGAGACGGACGAATGAACTTTGCCCAATTCCACTGCACGCAGCTTCTGTCGCCAAGCTTCCTCTTCAGGAACGGACGACGACGAGAGGTTCTTCTCGCCGCGAGAACTCGCCGAGAGCATTGAAGAACTACTGGAAGAAGTCTTTGCAATCTGGACGGGCGTATCGGACCAGAGCAACCCTGCAAGCTTCGTATCCCAATGCGTCCGTGTCTCGCTGAGGTACGCCAGAGCCGTGAAGGGCAGCAGCAGAAAGAGAATGGCCGTGAGCCTGGGGATGCGGCGGCGGATCACATGGAGGCAGAAGACCGCGAGCAGGAAGATCGCAAAAATGACGGGGGCGGCGCCAAAGCCCCACGTGTAGATAGTCTCGGCGACCTCTGTGCGCGGCTCTTTGAGCATTGCAATCTGGAGGAAGAGCCATCCAAGAGTGATTGCGACGGGAGCGAAGTGCAGTGCGCGGAAAGTGTAGTCGGCGCGGTTGGTCTTGAGCAGCGGATACACGATGGCCGGGTAGATCAGCGCAGCCACAAAGACGATCCCCCATGGGACGAACCCCTCCGGAATCGGCGGCAGGATGGAGATCGCGATGCCAGTGACGATCGTCACGAGGACGAGCACGATGACGAGGACCGTCTCCGTAAAATGCTTGAGAGGCATAGGAGGAGTATGGTCTTCTCTACTTGCGGAAGTGTCAATTCGTTATCCTATCGCTTCTTTCCCGGCAAATACCGATCGCGTGGATCTGTCTTCCCCGCGCGCGGAAGGACCGCATAGTGCCGCATCCGAAAGAGACGCCACTGGAGAATAACGGCGAGAAGCAGGAAGAGCACCCACAAGACCCCCAGGAACCGCATCGCAATGAACTGAATCTTCTCGACGCGCGAGACCGCGAGCACCAGGCCTACGATGCCAAACCAGAACACGGTCGAGGACCACGCGCGGCTGAGCTTCTTCGTCACAGCGTTCTGGAGCTGCTTGCGCCAGTAGGAAATGCCGAAGGAAAGGACAATGAGCGCAGCACACAGGACCAGTATCGCGATCACCGACGGCGATGCGTACGTGAGGCGGCCTGGGTTGGGATGGAAGAGGTAGGTGAGAGTATTCATCATGATCGGGTGGGAGAAGTGATTGAAGTGAGAGAAGCCGACAAAGCCGAGGAAGCCAAGGATGCCGACGATGGTCCTAGTGAGATTCTTCAGCGGCTTTGACTTCTTTTTTGAGAATTTTCTTGAGCATCTTCTCCATATCCCTCTCTCGCACAGTCGACGCCGGCCGGACCAGGAGATACAGGAAGAATCCGATAATCGGCAACACAGCGACCAGAAGAATGCAGAGAACCTGATACACAAACGATCGCGTCCGCAGGAGGATATCGCGCGTTGTGTAGAAGACGAGATAGATCGCCACGACTGCCGCCCCGAGCAACGAGAGCTGCATCGCGCGGATCATGGGATTATCGGTGAGCAATGAG
>CAYGNM010000134.1:0-3352 GCA_964351275.1 uncultured Candidatus Peribacteria bacterium
GTGTGGGGGGAAAGGGGTAGGGGCGTTGTAGGGGCGCAGCACTGCTGCGCCCGCACGGGCGGTTACGCCGCAACGAGCTCCTCATCTTCAACCGCTTTCTTCGGTGAGACTTCGAGCAGCTCATTCTCGACCGTGGAGAGGATGAGTGAGAGAGATTTGACCGCGTCGTCGTTGCCCGGAATGAAGGCGGTGAAGAGATCGGGGTCGGCGTTGGAGTCACAAATCCCGAAGAGCGGAATCTTCAACTTCGCGGCTTCCAGGACCGCCACGCGGTCGCGGATGGCATCGACCACGAAAACGGCGTCGGGGAGGCCGTTCATTTTGGAGACGCCCGCGAGCGCGATATCGAGCTTCGCGAGTTTCTTCCGCAGGCTCGTCTGTTCCTTCTTCGTATACTTCTCGATTTCTCCGGTCTGGAACGAGCGCTGCAAGTCGAGATAGTACTTGAGCCGTCTCTTGAGCGTGGACCAGTTGGTGAGTAGTCCCGCGATCCACTTTTTGGTCACCATCGGCTGGCCGAGTTTCCGGGCCATGCTTTCCACCATCGGGATCGACTGCTGCTTGGTCGTCACAAACAGGATCGTCTTCCCCTCGGTCTGGAGTTTCTTGAGGTGAGAACAGACCTTCTTCAGACCTTCACTGGTCTTCGTCAGATCAAAGATATGAATCCCGCGGCGGACGCCGTACAGGTACGAGGCCATCTTGGGGTTCCACTTCTCTTTGCGGTGACCAAAGTGACAGGCGGAATCGAGGAGTTGTTTCTCGGAGGGGATCATGGAGAACGGAGGAAGGAAGTATGAGTCATGAATCATGAAGTATGAATCATGGACGGACTGATACTGGTGGCGGTGGTGGGAATCCTTGTCCTCGTTGGTCGACGTCTTTTCGCAGTTGCGCAGGTCCGCCTCGGCGGAAGGATCGCAGCGATCGGTCGGGAGTGACCGGGCAGTTATACAGCAAGAGATTGCCTGTTGCCAACGGATTTGCCGGACTTGCGAAAATATTGACTTATTTAATAAAATATTGTAATTTCTGAAAAGTTCCTTGAATTCACTATTTCTTGTCTAAACAGGATTTTGGACGAGAAAATCAATCCGAAAGGAGGTGGCGATGAGAAGCGTATTCAGTCTTATCGCCGTTCTCAGCATCAGTCTTTCTTCTACCGCCCAAGAAGGAGACTGGGAAATTGCGAAGCCACCCAAAGAAGCGGGGAAGGCTCCACAAGTCGAACTGAAGGGGGACAAGATTGTTCTCATTGATCGTGGCATGATCCGCACGAAAAAGCAGTTCAAGCGGGGCTCCACGACCGAGTGCACATGGAAGTACGTTGGAGGGCAGGACAAAGGGAGTTACCAGGATGTCCTGTCTATTATCACGCGCACGCATGGAAAGCAGCGCGAGAAACGTTCCCATGAAATAGAGAACGGAGTCATGATTCAGTTTGCGGCCCATGCGCAAACTATCAGTATCCAGCGATTCAGTTCGAAGAAAGTAAGTTCGAACTTGATCGCGCGGATTCCCGCAAAAATAGAGCGCGGCAAGGAGCACAAAATCCTCATCCACGACCAGATCTTCGAAGACAAGGGTGGACTAGTCGCCATCCACTTCGATGGCCGTTTGGTACTCGAAGCGGCCGTGAATCTTCTAGATGAGGATGGGGACTACGTCGCGGTCTACAACCGCGAACGTGGCCCCGCCTCTCAGATTTCCATTCTGTCGGGGCTCAGTATCAAGTAGTTTTTTCTCATTCAAGGAATAGAACCAGCATGATGTTGGTTCGGAACTAAAGAGGATTGGCACTGCGCCAGTCCTTTTTTTGGTTTCTCATTACTTGCCGTCCATTGAATCATTTCCATAGCCGAGGAGTTTCTTCACTCTGTCTGCGATGTTCACGCCGAGATTCTTCAGATAGATTCCGAGTCCGCTTAGCTCTTCATTGTGATCTGTGCTTTCCCTCCTTCCATTCTTCGTGGCGTGCTCAAACGGTCGCGGAGAGGAAGCCTTACTTTTTAATTCTGTCGGATCTGGCAAATGTTTGTAGATGCATTTCATAAAGACTGAGGAAAGTACGGAGACTCTAAAATCACCCCGATATGACGGGCAAGAAAAACTCTTTCACTTTTTGGTTTGCAGCTTCTCGATGAGCAAAGAAAGACTCACTCGCTCCTGCTTCAGAGTGTCCCGATCGCGGATAGTGACCGTATCCTTCTCTCCCTGCGCGCTGTCTTCCCCGAGCGTCCCGAAGTCGACCGTGATGCATTTTGGCGTCCCGATTTCGTCCTGTCGGCGGTAGCGTTTGCCGATACTGCCGGTGACATCGAAGTCGACGCGGAGATTCGTCTCCTGAATAATTTTGTTGTACAGCTCTTGTGCCTTCGCGATCAGGTGTTCCTTCTTGCTCAGCGGCAGAACGGCAACCTGGACCGGTGCAATGCGGGGATGCAGATGGAGGACAGTCCGTGTGTCATCGCCCTCGAGTTTCTGCTCCTCGTACGCTTCGAGCAGCGTCATCAATGTCAGCCGCGAGAGGCCGAAGGTCGGCTCGATCACGTGCGGGATAAACTTCTTCGTCGCATCATCGGGATCGGTGTACTGCAGGTCTTCGCCGGACTTCTCCATATGGTTCTTCAGATCGAAATCTGTCCGGTACGCGAGACCGAACATCTCCTTCCAGCCGAACGGCGTGTGATATTCCACGTCGGTGCTTTTTTTGGAGTAGTGCGCGAGTTCATCCTGGGAGTGGTCGCGGGTGCGGATGCGCTCAGCAGAAAATCCCAGTTCCTTCACCCACTGGAGTTGCTCGTCTATCCAGTATTTGAAGATACCTTCCCATTCCTCTTGCCGGATGAAGTACTCGAATTCCATGAGGTCGAATTCCAGCGTCCGGAACGTGAAGTTCCCCGGCGTGATTTCATTCCGGAACGCTTTGCCGACGGCCGCGATGCCGAAGGGGAGTCGCTTGCGGCTGGTGCCGAGAATGTTCTTGAAGTTCACGAACATCGCCTGTGCGATCTCACCGCGGAGGTAGATGGTCTGACTCTTCTCGCCTTCGATCGCGCCCATGTGCGTGCCGAAGAGGAGGTTGAATTTGCGCGCGTCGGTCAGCTGATCGGCCTTGCCACAGGTAGGGCAGGCGATCTTCTTTTCTTTGATGATGGCTGTGAGCTCAGCAGGGGATTTGCCCTCCACTTTGACGTCGGGATATTTGTTCTCGATCAGGTGATCGGCGCGATGCCGTCCTTTACAGCTCTTGCAGTCGACCATCGCATCGTTGAAGTTCGCCACGTGGCCGCTCGCCTCCCAGACTTTGGGGTTCATTATTAAAGCGGCATCAATGCCGACCATGTCGTCG
>CAYGNM010000135.1:0-3285 GCA_964351275.1 uncultured Candidatus Peribacteria bacterium
CTACAATCCCATTAAGAACCATGACTGTCGTCAATGACCCCATCGGAGATCTCGTCACCCGCATGCGCAATGCGCAGCACGCACGCAGACCCACGTGTCGCGCGCCGTGGTCGAAGATCAAGCAGGACCTCCTCGAGCTGCTCAAGCGTGAAGGATGGATTGCGGACGTCACGGTGGTCGGCGAGGCACCCAAACAGGATCTCGAAGTGACCTTCCATGCCGATAAGCCTGTGCTCGAGCTGAAGCGTATCAGCAAGCCGGGACGACGCGCGTACGCGGGTGCTGTCGATATCAAGCCTGTCCTCCAGGGTTTCGGCATCGCCGTGATCACCACCAGCAAAGGTCTTCTCACCGATAAAGAAGCACGGAAGCAGAAAGTTGGTGGAGAAGTTCTCTGTACCATTTCCTAATATGGCTCGCCTCTCTCTTGTTCTCAGCCAACGGCGTCGCATGGATTCCTATCTGAAGGCCATACGTGCCGGAAAGAAACCGGAGTACCCCACGCGGATCTACAACCGCTGCAAGCTCTGCGGACGACGGCACGGGTACATGCGATTCTTCGGGATCTGCCGCATCTGCTTCCGGGAGCTGGCGTGTAACGGAGAGATTCCCGGCGTCACCAAATCTTCCTGGTAGCCCCCCTCATCTCCTAACCTCTTCTCCCGCGGGGAGAAGAGGGACGGCCTCCTCTCTCCAGTTTTCCAGTCAGTCTTCCTCTCGCTTCTCCCCCTTTAAGACTCTCACTCCCATGTCTAGAATCGGATCCAAACCAGTGGCTATTCCATCCGGCGTCACCGTTGAGGTGAAGTCCGGTGTCGTCCACGTGAAAGGACCGAAGGGCGAACTGACCTACACACTGCTCCCCGAAGTTTCCGTTGCGATCGAAGGAACGGATGTGAAAGTCACCCGCAAGGATGACAGCGACGATGCGCGTGCTCGACACGGACTCACACGGATGCTCATTCGCAATATGACCATCGGCGTGAGTACCGGCTACGAGAAGAAGCTGGAGATCATCGGCGTCGGCTACAAGGCGCTGATTAAAGGAAAATCTCTCGCGCTGAACCTCGGTCACTCGCATCCCGTCACTTTCAACATTCCGGCCGGCATCGACGTGGCGCAGGATGAGAAGAATAAGAACATCGTCATCTTCCGCGGCATCGACAAGCAGCTTGTGGGTCAGGTCGCATCCGATCTCCGCTCACTGCGTCCGCCGGAGCCTTACAAGGGCAAGGGCGTCCGTTACTTCGGCGAAGATGTCCGGCGCAAGCCGGGGAAGGCGGCGGTTTCCAAAGCTGCTGCGTAATGTTCTGTTTTAGTGTCGTTTCCTTTACAGTATCTTCCTTTTTCTGCCCCTCATCTCCTAACCTCTTCTCCCGTGGGGAGAAGAGGGACGGCCTCCTCTCACTTCCCTCCCAGTTAGACCTCCTCTCCATTTCGCCCGATTAAGAACATCTTCCTTATGAGTCGCCCCACGAAAGCCCACCTCCGAGCAGCCCGCCTCCGACGCGTACGCGCCAGGGTCCGCGGCACATCTGCACGTCCCCGCATGTCCGTTCACCGGTCTCTTCGCGCGATCCGCGTGCAGCTAATCGATGACACGGCCGGCAAGACGATCGTGGCGGCATCCTCACTTGAGGCGAAAGCGAAACTCAGCAAAGAAGGCGCCAAGAAGGTCGGCACGCTGATTGCCAAGAAAGCCAAAGACGCCAAGGTCACTGCAGTCGTCTTCGACCGCGGGCCGTACAAGTACCACGGCAGAATCAAGGAACTTGCCGACGCAGCTCGCGAAGGTGGATTACAATTCTAATAATTATGGCTAAAACTTCCCGTCCCGATCGCAAAGGTGGTGGTGGCCACCGCCGCCAGAGAGAACCGAGTGAATTCTCGGAGGCGACGCTGAGCGTCGACCGCGTCACACGCGTGGTGAAAGGCGGACGCCGCATGCGGTTCCGCGCGATCGTCGTGGTGGGCAACAAGAAGGGGAAGGTTGGGCTCGGCACGGGCAAGGCAACGGAGGTCCAGGCTGCGGTCAAAAAGGCCACGTCGGCGGCCAAGCGCGCAATGATCCGCATTCCCATCGTCAAGGACACGATCCCGCACACTGTCGAATTGAAGTTCAAGGCCGCGCGCGTGCGTCTGATGCCGGCCAAGCCGGGAACGGGACTGATCGCCGGGGGAGCGCTCCGCGTGATCCTCGATCAGGCCGGGGTGAAGAACGTGCTCAGCAAGCGCTTTGGCACACGCAACAAACTGGTGAACGCGCAGGCATCGATGCTCGCGCTCGGAATGCTGCGGCATGTGGGAGGAGCTCTTGCGGCTGATGTTGTGGTCGCTGTTGCGGGTGGTGCCCCGGATGGTTCACCAAAGAAATTCTCCGATGAAGTGATGAAGGGTGCTGGCAAGGTCTACGTGCAAGGCAGCGCCGATGAAGTCCGCTCCGGTGGTCTCGGGCTCACCGAGATGACGAAGGAACAGGCGGCGAAGCAGAGAGATGTGCATCGGAAGGGGAAGATTGAGTAAAGAAAATGTCTAATAATAAATCGTTAAGGAATGTTGGAAGTTTAAATTGTGAATGTCGGAATTCCGTCGTTTAAACTTCTGTCTTTTATACTTCCTTAACGATTTATCATTTATCATTCTTTTATGAAAAAAGCCCTCCTCATTATTGCCAAAGCCGGTTTCCAGGACGTCGAGCTGAGTGGCACTCGCGACGGTCTCGTCGATGCTGGTTTTGACGTCGTTCTTGCGTCGACGGAAGCAGGACAATGCGTCGGAAAATTCGGCGGTGAGGAAGAAGCGACTGTCGCGCTTAAGGATGTGAACGTGAAGGACTACGACCGCATTGGATTCATCGGTGGGCCGGGCGCAGCGAATCTGTGGCAGAACGCGGAGGCGAAGAGGATCGCGCAGGACACCGTCAAAGCGAAGAAGCCGCTGGGGGCTATTTGCATTGCACCGAAGATTCTCGCGGCGGCGGAGATTTTAGCAGGGAAGAAGGCGACGGTCTGGAATGAGGACGGCGATCAGGCGGGGTTTCTCGCTCTGCATGACGTGGAATACACGGGGGAGGCGGTGACGGTAGATGGGTTGATTGTGACGGGGAATGGGCCGGGGGCGGCGGTTGAGTTTGGACGAAGGTTGGCGACGTTGCACTGATCGTCGAGCTGCCATTTTCTTTGTTGCGCGACAAAGTTCCTCGTACGCTCGCTTCTCCGAAGACGATTCCTCGTTACGCTCGCTTTTCCAAAGCGAGCTACTCGGAATGACAGAATGTTTAAAAGG
>CAYGNM010000136.1:0-3193 GCA_964351275.1 uncultured Candidatus Peribacteria bacterium
TACGCGTACGGACTTTGGCGACGAATCTCCTCGTCGCGTTGACGCCTTTCGGCATCTTCGCGACGAGCTTTTTCGTCAGCAACTCGCTGAATTTCTGCCTTGATCGCAAGACAACTCACGTGCCGACACTTTTTGAGATGTCGCTTGAGGTTGTCTGCGTCCGGCTTAGAGCCGCACTGCAAAATAAACTTCCCCGTTACAGGGTGGGCCTCTGGTAGGACCATGAGAAGAACTCCTTCTACTACTCTCTCGAATCGATACACGAATGTGTAGATGTGTTTTGCGTCGGCCCGACTGGGCCAATCTCAAGACACGATCAAGAGTAGGTGATGATCCGAATGCGATGGAGCAAAGGAGCGATGGCGCATTGTAGTCAGAGCGGAAAGAAATTCAACCTTTTTGTGTAACAAGAGCCCAAAAATGGCGTTTTCATAGGGCAATGTCACGAACCCCGGAAAAAGTATCGGTGCTCCGTTTTCTCTGGAGCTACAGTAAAAAGCACCTCGGGATGCTGATCCTGATGCTGTGCCTGCAGATCCTCTCGACAGCCGGAGCGCTGGCACAGCCGTTTTTCTACAAGAATGCCATTGATGCGATCGCCAAGGGGAATCCTGGAGATCCTGCTGTGGTTCGCTACGCCATGACGATGCTCGCGATTGGAATCGCCGTCGCAGTCGTCTTTCTTGTCCTTGATCAACTCAGCCACCTGGTTCTCGCATGGGTGGAATCGCGCATCATGCGTGCCGTGTGGACGGACGTGTTCTCGAAAGTACAGCAACTCTCCACCAGTTTTCACGTGAACGAATTCGCAGGAGCAACCTCGCGCAAGATCGGCAGGGGAGTGGATACCATCGAAGGGATCCTTGACCGGATCTGGATGAACTTCCTCCCCGCGATCATCCTGATCATCGGACTCATGTCCGTGCTGTGGTTCTATGCGCCGCTGATCGGCATCGCGATGCTTATCGGCATCATTCTCTTCACAATTCTCTCCCTCGCGCTGAACCTGTACCTCGCGAAGTACTACACCTGGACCGACGAACAGGACACGCGTGTGTCGGCCAACATGGTCGATAGCATCGCGGCCAACTCGCTTGTGAAGTCTTTCTCCGCGGAGAGGAAAGAAGACGAGCGTCACGACAGGGGCGTCGCCGAATGGCAGAAGCGCCAGTGGACATCGTGGAATATTTCGACGTGGTTTCTGCTGATTCAGTTTATCTTCCTGCTCGGTCTCGAGCTCGTCGTGATTCTGCTCGCCGTCTACCTGTGGTCGATTGGCAGCTTCACCGTCGGCGGATTCATCATTGTGATTTTCTACGTCATGCAACTGTGGAACCGGCTACTCGATATCGGCCGCAACACGCGCGAGTACCTCAAGGCCTGCTCGCACTGCGAAGAGATGATCCAACTCGCGGAGCGGCCGCTGCTTGTTCATGACACTGTCGACGCGAAGAGTCTGATCGTGAATACGGGAGAAGTACGCTTTGAGAATGTTCGTTTCCAGTACGAGCGAGCAACGAAGCCGATCTTCTCCGGATTGACAGTGACAATCCGCCCGGGTGAGAAAGTGGCGCTGGTCGGACACTCCGGCGGCGGCAAGAGCTCGTTTGTGAAGCTTCTGATGCGCCTCTACGACGTCAACGATGGCGCGGTGACCATCGACAGGCAGAACGTGAAATCCGTCACGCAGGAGAGCCTGCGCAGTTCCATCGGGCTCGTCCCGCAGGATCCGATCCTGTTCCACCGCACCATTGCCGAAAATATCGCCTACGGAAAACCCGATGCGACACTCGAAGAGATCGAGCGCGCGGCCAAGCTCTCGCATGCCTACGAATTCATCAGCACCCTCCCGCAGAAGTACGAGACCTTAGTGGGAGAGCGCGGTATCAAGCTCTCCGGTGGTGAACGCCAGCGCGTTGCCATTGCGCGCGCTATCCTCGCCGATAAGCCGATCCTGGTCCTGGACGAAGCGACGAGCAGCTTGGACTCTCTGAGCGAGCAGTACATCCAGGATGCCCTCGGCACGCTCATGGACGGGCGCACCAGCATCGTGATCGCGCACCGCCTCTCCACCATCAAGAAAGCCGATCGCATCCTCGTGATTGAGCACGGGCAGATCATCGAAGAAGGATCGCATGCGGAACTCCTGACAAAAGAGAACGGCATCTACCGGCAGCTCTTCGAACTGCAGGCGGGAGGGTTTATTGGGGAGTAGAATAATCGCATGAAACGCCTCGTCGCTCTCTCTATTTTCCTGATTACCCTCACGTCTTGCGCTGTAGTTCCTCCGACGTCAAAATTGGGCGATTCCGCATCATCAGAAATGAGTTCTGGATCGGCGATCACGACTGATCAGGAATGGCGCACCTTCACAAGACCATCCGACGATGAACTGCGGAAGAAACTCACGCCCGAGCAATACGACGTAACGCAGGAAGGGGGGACAGAGTCGCCGTTCCACAATGCCTACTGGGACAATCACGAAGAGGGGATCTACGTCGATATCGTCTCCGGCGAACCGCTCTTCAGCTCACTCGACAAATATGATTCCGGCACCGGGTGGCCGAGCTTCACGAAGCCACTGGATCCCAAGAACATCACCGAGCGTTCCGATTCTCTTCTCGGCTACACGCGCACCGAAGTCCGCAGTGCCCACGCAAATTCTCACCTCGGCCATGTCTTCGATGACGGTCCGGCTCCAACGGGGCTGCGTTACTGCATGAACTCGGCGGCGATGCGGTTTATTGCGAAAAAGGATCTGGAGAAGGAAGGGTATGGGGAGTATGAAGAACTTTTTCAGTGATTTTTCCTCTTATCAGCAGAACGTAGCGCTGTAACTTGATGAGTTTTTTTGCCTCGATATGCCTTCTTCCGATGGCTCTTGACGGGTTCCGGCTCTCTGGCTGCTCCAGACGGTTCGATTGCCTTCTTCTCAGCAATTTCCGGACATTCTCCGTTGGAACAATTACCAAGAAAGTTCGGGAGCCGCAGCCTTTTGAGTGCCTTGACCTGAATCTGTCGAACACGCTCTTTTGATATCTTGAGCACTTTCCCAATTTCTTCGAGAGACATCGCTTCACAGTCTATTCCGAAGCGCATACAGACAACCTGTTTTTGTCTTGGCGTGAGCAAATCTATTATGTCTCGAACCCTTTTTTTGAGATCACTTCTATGAGCACCATCCTGCGGACTC
>CAYGNM010000137.1:0-3178 GCA_964351275.1 uncultured Candidatus Peribacteria bacterium
GCGTATCTGCTCCCCACGTTCCTGCTCAACTCGACGCTGCCGATCCTGAGCGAGCGCGATTCAAACAAAGAAGACACGCGCGAACTCCTGGGGAAGATCTTGTTCGCGATTTTGCTGATCGGCTCCATCGCATTCCTCTTCTCTGTCCTCTGGTCGCGCCCATTGATGCAGATGCTGACGACGGAGAAGTACCTGTCGACGGCAATTTCTCCCGGAGCGGACACGGCACTGCGACTGCTCTCCGTCTCCATGTTTATGAACGGCCTCCTCACCTTCAGCTTCTACATACTTCTGACGCGACACCACTGGAAGCCGCTGGTCTCGACGCTGCTCGTTGGTGTCGTCCTCTCGCTCACAAGCAATCTCTTCCTCATCCCCCGCCTGGGGTTCAGAGGCGCAGCGCTGACATCCATTCTGGTCCACACGACGCTCGCGCTCCTCTTACTCCCTCAGGCGCTGCGCACCATGCCGGCGCGACTCTCGGGAATCCAGCTCTTCCGATGGATAGGATTCTCTGCACTACTCCTCTTCTTTCTCTTTGTGACCCGACCATTCCTGACGCAATCACTGATCACCGCGGCGATGCTGGGGGTTGCAGGACTCTGGATAGGTGTTTCTGCATGGATTTTGAGGATTCACAAAACGCTGTAAATCTGACCTCACCCCTAACCCCTCTCCGTCGTCCACGGAGAGGGGGATGTGTGTTGTTCTGTGGTTGTTTGTTGTTTGCTGGCGATGAGGTTTGGTGCTATAATGTTGAGATTTATGCGTAAACAAATATTCAGAACCGCGCTCCTCCTCAGTTTCCTTGCCTGGCCACTTTCGGCCCTGGCTGATGCTCCGCCGAACGTCACGCAACTCTCCGCGCACTTTGAGAACGGACAGATCACCGTCCGGTGGGGCGCGCTCGAGAATATCGATACCTACCGCGTCTACTACGGACAAAAATCGATCCTCGATAGCAACGGCGCATACGATGATTTCGTCGCGACGAGCGGCAAGAACTCGGAACTCATCCTGCCTGATCTTCCGCCGTATCCGCAGGTCTATGTGGGAGTGCTCGCGGTGAACGCCAATGGCGAAGAGAGTGCCTCCTTTGTGGAAGAGGTGCTGATCGATGCGACTCGTGACGCGATGGACTGGCAGGCGGCCCAGGCTGATGCGAAAGGTGCGCCGTCCCCCTCGCGCAGGGAACGGGAAGAGACAACGGTCGGACTCCTGAGTGCAATCCCAATGTCGCACACGAGCGTGCAACTGACATTCTCCGCACCTGTGCAGGTGCCGGCAGACCGTGCGATTGAGGCGTTCACAGTGATCGACGGCCAGGGCAACCCACTGCGTCTCACGCGCCTCACCATTACAGGAAACACCGTCACCATCATCACCAAGACACAATCCCCGGTACAGAATTACACAGTGCAGGTCAGCGACCTGGTCACGACTGATCCGCTGCTCGGCCCCGTGTTCCCGATCGATCCGGTCCGCAGCACTGCAACCTTCTTGGGTTATGGCGGAAGTGATTGGGTCGCGCCTTTCGAAGCGACGGTCACGCCACAGGAAATCTTTGCCACGGTCCCCAATGTGCTTTCGAGCTCGGGAGCACCTCTGTTGGGAGTATTGATGATTAGTGGGGCGGCCGCTGGCTGGAAGATGATCAAAAGAAAAGACACTGAGCAAGTGGAAGCTATTTGATCCTCTGAATCCCCCTCCCTAGCCCTCCCCTACGGGGAGGGGATGTTGGTGTTTGTTGTTTGTGTGTTGTTTTTGTTTGTTTTATGGGGGGTTTTGGGTTTTGTTCCACACCCCTGTGGAACGGATTTTTTGGCTTTTGTAAGAGGAAAAGTGGCAATGTCGAAAAAGAAATGTGGGATGCCCTCTAGAAAGTGGAATTGGAGTTCATATGCTGAAGGCATGCTGCGAAATGACCTCCACAAGAAGAAGGCCGCTTACTCTCACGCACTGCGACTGCGACGGGAGATGACGCATGCGGAAAAGCTTCTGTGGGAGCATGTACGTGCCAAGCGATTTCATGGATTCAAGTTCCGCAGACAGGTTCCCCTGGGACCATATATTGCAGATTTCTGCTGCATTGGCAGCAGACTCATTGTCGAAGTGGATGGAAGAGGTCACATGTTCAGCGGCCAGCGCCGTCACGATTACCGACGAATGAGATTTTTGAATCATCATCACTTCCGCATCATTCGATTCACAAACGAGCAAGTGATCAATGGAATGACAGATGTCCTGGACGAATTAGAAGCCTGTCTACTTCTGCCATCTTTCCAGAATTCCTATTACGCAGTATCTCACCCCCTTACGACGACTGTCCCCTCTCTCCCGCAGGGAGAGGGGGTCAGATCTGAGTCATACTCCCCCAAAACATGAGTCGATTCTTCCTCCCCCCTCTCGCCATCACCATTCTTCTATTCAGCGTAGGAATTTACCTCTGCACCCACGAACTCCTCCGCATGCCAGACGGAAGATTGCACATATATTTTCTTAGTGTGGGCCAGGGCGACGGCGCACTCATCGTCACTCCGTCTGGGAAGCAGATTGTCATCGATGGCGGCCCTGCTGGTGGATCGATGTTGCCTGAACTCGCGGCACAACTGCCGTTCTTTGATCGCAGCATCGATTTGCTGATCCTCACTCACCCGCAGATGGACCACATCTTTGCCTTCCCCGATATTCTGCGTCGCTACCGCGTAGGACACATCTTGATGACTGGAGTGCAGTACGACCTCGCGCGCTATCGGGAGTTTCTCTCGCTCATCAAAGAACAGAAAATTCCGATCTGGATTCCCGATCCCCAGAAAGATATCGATCTCGGCGACGGCGTGACGCTCGATATCGTCTGGCCACCACCGACGCTATTCGCAGAGGAGAGAAAGGATGCTAACAACACCTCGATCATGCTCCGTGTTCTCTATGGAACCGGTGCCGTCGCTCTCTTCGGCGGCGACGCGGAGGAGAAAGAAGAGCGCGCCGTCCTCGCATCGGGCGCTGACCTGCGCGCAACCGTCCTCAAAGCGGGACACCACGGGAGCAAGACCTCATCCGGAACCGGCTTCCTCCTCGCTGTGCATCCCTCCCTCGTCGCGATCTCGGCGGGGAAAAAGAACCAATTCGGCCATCCGCACGCGGTGATTCTGGAACGCCTCAAGGCACTGGGGATTCC
>CAYGNM010000138.1:0-3147 GCA_964351275.1 uncultured Candidatus Peribacteria bacterium
AATGGTGGGTCGGGTGGGATTTGAACCCACGGCCAATTGCTTAAGAGGCAACTGCTCTACCAGACTGAGCTACCGACCCACGAGAGCCTGGGTACGGTACCAATCTGTAGCGTCGACGACAACCCGTCTCGCGTCACTTTCTGGCAATCCTCCACGCCTCCCATCCAGAGAACAGCGCGAAGAAGACGTTGAGCCAGAAGAAGATCCACGTCGCACTTAGGTAGCTGAAGAGCGCGATCATAATGCTGCCGATGATCAGGGCGATCTCGCGCTTGAGCGTTCCGCCCTTTAGTTCGTATCCGAGGGCGATGCCGACGAGGCCGAGGATGAAGAGAATCGTTTCGTAGCCTTGCGAAAGATAAATAGACCAGAGAACGAGTCCGATGGCTGCGGCAATGATGATCGGCGTATCGATGCGGTCATCGACATCGAGCATCATGAAGACGCTGGAGAGGATGACGAGCGCCTGCAGGAAGATGAAGAAGACTGGGCCGCCGGCAAGGTAGTTCAGCGTCGAGTAGGTCGCCATCACCACGGCACCGAGTGCGAAGCACCAGTTTTTTGAGGATTGATACGGATGCTTGGTGCGACGATCGGGGAGGGCCGCACCGATGACGAGGATGAGAGAGCCGACGAGGCCGAGGAGAAAGGTGAGAGTCATATCAACAGAGAAAAAAAATACAAAGGTCTAAAATCCAACCAAAAATGCAAAACGAGAGTTTGGATTTTTGGTTGAGTTTTGAGTATTTCCTTTTTGCCGATGGAAAAAAAGAACAATCACGCACGCTCCCGCATCGACTCCATTCCATTGCGCTGGATTGTCCGCCAGTCGAACGGCAGTTTGTAGGTTTCCATTGCGCGGACGAGCGCCGCAAAGCACAGCCAAGCGTTTGGACTCGCGAAGAGGAAGGCGTTTCCCGATTCCTGAACCGGATCGTAGTCGGAGAGCGCGGAGGAGGGGAGAGAGATGGGGACGATTCCCGTTGTGAAGCATGTCTGGAGTTCTTTCATCTCTTTGGGGTCACTGAGGAAGAGGGCCATGTCGGAGGCGTCGTACATCCGGCGAATCGGATCTTCCTTGTCGGCAACAATGTGGATGCGATGGCGGTGTTCCTTGGCGAGCTGAGTGAAGAGTGTTCCGTACGTCGAGGATCCCTTGCCAACCACGAGGATCTCGACCGGCAGTGTCAGGAGACCCGGGAGCAGTTCCTCGAGCAGTTTACCGCCGAGCTTTTCGCTCATTCCCACGGGCAGGCAGAGCATCGGACGCTTGGGTTCGGCTGGCCAGCCGAGGCTTTCCTGGAGCGCCATTTTGCTCTGCATTTTTCCTTCCTGTCCCGATGGTCGTTTCATGCTCGGAATCATGAGAGAGTGGTGGGGCATCAATGTTTGTAAATCCTCTTATTATAGCGAAAAACGGGGACTTTTGGGAGGGGGATACTGTTGACGAATAGTAGAATAATAGAATATTAGGACACGCGAAAAGCGAGGTATTTTTCGTAAGAAGCGCCTAATACTCTACTATTCTACTACTCTATTATTCTATGAAGCACCTCGTCTTAGTGGATGGCCATCACTTAATGTATCGCGCGTTCTACGCGATTCCTGCGACTCTCAAGACCTCAAAAGGCGAGCAGACGAATGCGGTCTACGGGGTGGCATCGATGCTGATTTCCCTCTTAAAAGCCGAGGAACCCGATAGCCTGCTCTTCTGTTTCGATGCCGGTGAGGAGACGTTCCGGCATCAGGAGCACGCCGAATATAAGGAGGGGAGAGCCGAGACCCCGGATGAGTTTTATGCCCAGATCCCCCGGATTCTCTCGCTGATCGAAAGCTTTCCCATCAAACACTGCAGCGAGGTGCGGTACGAGGCGGATGATCTCCTGTGTGCCTATGCGCGAGCGGGAGAGGCGGCGGGGATGCGCGTAACGGTGGTGACCGGCGATCGCGATGCGTTGCAGCTCGTCACAGACAAGGTCCGGATGGCCATTCCCCACAAGGGGTATCAGGCACCGGAGTATCTCGATCCCCCGCGGGTCCTGGCCAAGTACGGTGTTCGTCCCGATCAGATTCCCTCCTATAAAGGACTCTCTGGCGATAGTTCCGATAACCTTCCGGGTGTGAAGGGCATTGGTCCCAAAGGAGCGTCCCAACTCCTGCAGCAGTTTGAAACTCTGCAGGGGATCTACGATCACTTAGATCAAGTAAAGCCGACGATGCGTGCCAAGCTCGAAGCGGATCGTGACAGTGCTTTCTTCTGTGAGCGCATGGCGACGCTGGTGAATGATTTTCCCTTGCCTGTCCCACTGGAGGATCTGCGTCTGGAGAAAATCCGGACAGCGAATGCTGTGTCATTCATGCAAGAACTGGAGATGAATTCCTTGGGGAAACGTCTGCAGTCACTCTGCGAGACGCCGTACGGCAAGGGACATTTTTTGTGGGAGGGTGCGGTGACGGCGACGAAGATGGTGAAGGCGGAGAATCAGATGGCACTCTTCTAATTCCCTCATCCGCCCCTCATCCGGCGCGCTCGAAGCGCGCCACCTTCTCCCGTTCGACGGGAGAAGGAGTGAAATCTGGAGGGAAAGTTTTCTTTACGAGGAACGCAAACAATGAGCACAAACTATGAACAGGCAATTTTCAGAGTTTTATTGTTGAATACATTTTTTGTTACTAGGCTTCACCAAGAGGAATATTCAGGGTAGTTCCTGTGTTCAATGGTCGCATTTGTGAATACCAAAGATACTCGATTAGCCCTTGCCCATGGTCTTTCCTCCCCTTTAGACTGAGTGCCGTTCTTCTGATATCGCAGAGCGGATGTCTTCGATTTTCGCTCGGTACTGAGGAAAATCTCATCCGCTTCCACCACCATTTTTATGCCGAAGGAACGTGTCGTCGCCAGTCTCGATATCGGAAGTGCCAAAATCCGGACAGTCATTGCTGTCGTCGACGGCACCAGCGCGGATCGGCGGACGCCCAATATCATCGGCGTCGGACTCAGTCCGTCTTTGGGGATGCGCAAGGGACACGTAATCGACGTCGAGGAACTCATCCACAACATCATCTCCTCCTTGGAAGATGCCGAGCGAATGGCGGGTGTTCCGGTGAACCATGTGTTTGTCGGCATGAGCGGGTCACACATTGAGG
>CAYGNM010000139.1:0-3142 GCA_964351275.1 uncultured Candidatus Peribacteria bacterium
GTCCTCCAGAAGGAATTCTCTGTTACAGATCTGCAGGTCACGTGGACTGTCCCCCGTGAATCGAGTCATGGTGATGCAGCCACCAGTATCGCGTTGCAGCTCGCATCAAAATTGAAGAAGAAACCGCGCGAAGTCGCGCAGGTCTTCGTCGACGCACTCGCGAAATCTTCGGACGTCGAGAAGGCAGAAATCGCGGGAGCGGGATACGTGAATGTCTGGCTCACTCCGGCGGCTCTACTTCGTGAACTCTCTGCAACGCGTGCCGCCTGCGTCCCAGCGGTGAAGCGCGAGAAAGAGCGGCCGGTGATTGTGGAATATTCCGCTCCGAATATCGCTAAGCCGTTCGGCATTCACCACATCCTCACAACGATCATCGGTCAGGCTCTTGCGAATTTGTATCGTCACCTCGGCTACAACACAGTTGCGGTGAATCATATCGGCGATTGGGGAACGCAGTTTGGAAAGATGTCTGTGGCAATGCAGCGCTGGGGGAAGGGCAAAAATCCACAGCAATTGGGTCTCGACGGCCTACTCCAGCTCTATGTGCAATTCCATGAGGCGTCAGAGAAAGATCCTTCCATGGACGACGAAGCACGAGCGGCTTTCAAGAAGTTAGAAGACGGAGACAAGGACATGCGGGCATTCTGGAAAGAGGTGGTTGCCGTGACGATGGAATCACTCGAAAAAACCTATAAGCGTCTCGATGTCTGGTTCGATGAGACGCACGGGGAGAGTTTCTACGAAGACAAAATGCAGCCGATTGTGGAGGAGGGGAAGAAGAAGGGTATTTTTACGGAGGGAAAAGAGGGGGCGCTTGTCGTCGACTTTCCAGAGGAGACTAAACTGCCGACCTATTTGATTCTGAAAGGGGATGGAGCGACTCTCTACTCTACGCGCGATCTGGCGCAGATCCGCTACCGCGTCGATCGCTGGCATCCGCAATCCCTCCTCTATGTGGTCGACGTAGCGCAGCAGCTCTACTTCCAGCAGCTGTTTGCGACGGTGCAGAAACTCGGATGGGATTTGCCGCAGCTGGAACACATTGCCTTTGGGCGGATGAGCTTTGCGGACAAAAGTATGAGTACGCGGAAGGGGAACATCCTAAAGCTGGAAGACGTTCTGAATGAAGCTGTTCTTCAGGCGAAAAAAGTCATTCACGAGCATCGCGAATCGATTCAGACGGACGATGAGTCCTCGCTTGCAGAAATCATGGGCGTTGGTTCCGTCGTCTACGGCATCCTCAGTCAGAACCGTCGCATGGATATTGTCTTCGACTGGAAGAAGATGCTCAGCTTCGAGGGCAACAGCGCGCCGTATTTGCAGTACACCTATGCGCGCGCTCGGTCGG
Organism: uncultured Candidatus Peribacteria bacterium; assembly: GCA_964351275.1. Lineage (GTDB taxonomy): Bacteria > Patescibacteriota > Gracilibacteria > Peribacterales > Peribacteraceae > JABFSS01. The sequence goes on from CAYGNM010000139.1 coordinate 1,349, forward strand.
TCCTCCGGAAGGCGGGCGCAGAACAGGCGGCATTCCCAAAAGTCATCCCGATGCTCACGGAGAAGGAGCGCATTGTGATCCGCATGCTGCTGCAGTTCCCCGACGTACTTGAAGATGCGCGCGCGACGCACATGCCCCACACGCTGGCCAATTATCTTTTTGGTCTCTGCCAGGACTTCAACGCCTTCTACAACATCGATCCGATTCTGATTGCGGTCGAACCGCAGCGCACGCTCCGGCTCGCGCTCACTGCCGCCGTGGCACAGGTCCTCAAGACCGGTGCCGAAATCCTCACGCTCCGGGTGCCGGAGCGAATGTAACCCCTTCAATCGTACCCGGGAACGGGTGCGCTGATCCCCATCACCATCGCCCGCCATGTCGGCGGGAGAGTCCCCATCTCTTCCATGAACCGTTACCGCTCCGCCCGCAGGGCCCCCAGCTCCTCGACCGCCGCCACACCGATCGTCGCGTTCCTCCTTATCGCCTGCTTCGGGCTTCTGTTTGTGACCGGATGCTCGAGTTCGCGCGTATCGGAGCAGAAGACACAGGATGACACGTTCACGGCGGAGGACGTTCAGCGGTTCCAGCAACTCGCACAGGAGGGGGGTCAACACGCGTCGTCTTCCTCCACGGGGGCGCTGGCCGGTACGGACTCGTCCCCGGTCCCGGCAGCGATGCTTCCGGCCACCGGGAGCGCCGCGACGCTCTGCAACTGATCCGGCACTGCGCAGGACCTATGATGGCATGCGGTCAACATCCTCGGACAAGGGCGGCAACGTCTACCGCGTGACGAACGCCTTCCTCAATGTCCGCGGCGAAGCGGCAGTCAACGCGCCGTTCGTTGCGAGGCTGAACCAGGGGGATCTGGTCACTGTGCTGGAGTTTGTGAACGCAAGTTGGGCGAAGATCGGCATGGTCGATGGCACACAGGGGTATGTGGCGGTCCGCTACATCGCCAAGCTCACCACGGAGGACAAACTCAAGGACGAGCAGAAGGCTTTCGAGGGGCAGTACTTCGTCAACTTCAGCTTCCTGAATCTTCGACAGTCGCCCGCGTCGGGCAGCGACAAGATCGGTGAGATCCCCGGCCAAGCCATCGTCCGGCCGCTCTCCATCGAGAAGAACTGGGCCCGCGTCGCCTGGGACGGAAAAGAGGGCTACGCGTCCACGGAATTCCTTGCACCCTTCCGTCCGAATTTCCTGGTGCGACAGGAGAGTTACACGCTCCCCATCCTCCACTACGACGCGGACCAAGAGGGCGTGCTGACGGCGCTTGCGCAGCACGTTGCCGGCCTCACGCAGGATGGCGCGCGCTTCCTCACACTTCGTGATCTCTTCACCACCGTCCAGACGCAGGAATCACGCGATGCGCGCATCCCACCGAAGGCCGTGGTCATCGCCGTCTCTGGTATTACGGCACAGAACTTGCGACGCGTGTCTGATGCTCTGGGTGCCACTCCCGCAACGCTTTTCCTCCAGAGCGATCAGGTGGGCCTTACGGGTATCAGCGAGAAGCAGCTCATGACGCTCCAGGCCAACGGCTACGACATCCAGTCTGCCGGACACACGGGGGACGATCTGCGAACATTAACTGATTCGCAGACGCAACTGGAGCTCGGCCAGAGCCGAGCGATCCTCGAAGATCTGACTCACAAGACCGTCTTCGCGGTTGCGTATCCGCATGGCGGCGCGAACGACCGCGTCCTGGAACAGGCTGCCGACGCTGGCTACCTCTTTGGTATGGGCGGCTCGCCCGAGAAGACGTTCAGTCGCGAGCAGTTCCTCCGCTTACCC
>CAYGNM010000140.1:0-3138 GCA_964351275.1 uncultured Candidatus Peribacteria bacterium
TTCCTCGGAGGGGCTTATTTCGGCCTGCGGCCTTGTGCCCTCGGTCTTCGGACGTAGGGGGAGTGTACTCAGAAACGGGTGGGAGTCAAGCATTCTCCTGCAAGGAAGAAAGAAGAAAAACAAGAAATAGAGGAAAAAGAGGATCCTCTTTTTCCTCTATTTCGTCTTTTGCGTCGTTTTCATCACTGTTTATGCTAAAATCTGTCTCTCCAATGCCGTCTCCGAGCCCCTCCCTCGCCGCCGTTCTCCAGTCGCTCCAGGAGGCCAAATTACCGGTGGAACGACAGAAGCTCCGGGCGATCATTGATGAGGCAGGCATTCTCTACGATGGTGCCATGCACTGGACGGGCGTCACGCTCCTCGAACACGCACTCGGGGTGCTCCAGTTGCTTCTGCCGTTCCAGCCCGATGCCGATACGGTGTCCGCCTGCATTCTCCAGCATGCGCTCGACAGCAAGAAGTTGAGTCCGCTTGAACTGCAGGAGGAATACGGCCCGCGGGTGCGCGCGCTCGTGAGCGGCGTGTATCTGCTGTCGCACGTGAACCTCCGCAATCGCAAGACCAGCGTCGAGGATCTGCGGCTGATGCTTCTGAGTGTTGCTGATGATATCCGCATCCTGCTCATCGTTCTTGCCAAGCGCTGCTTCGCGCTCGAACGCATCGACCGGCTCCCGCCACCGGACCGCCGCCGCGTGGCGCGCGATGTGCTCTATCTCTTCGCGCCCGTCGCCGCCCGTCTCGGTATCCACGCGCTCAAGCAGCGGCTCGAAGCACTGGCCTTCCCCATCGCGTATCCGTCTGATGCCGAGCGCATCGGCGAACAGGTGCAGCAGATGCATGTCCGGTATGGTCCGTTCCTCACACCTGCGTCCGAGCAGCTTCGTCGGGGACTCGCGGAGCAGGGGATCACGGCGTCCGTGCAGGGCAGAGAGAAGCAGTCGTACAGCATCTTCCGCAAAATGCGGAGCAAGAGCCTCTCACACATCGAAGGTTTGCCCGATCTTTTTGCTCTGCGTGTCGTGGTGGAGACGGAGGAAGATTGTTACCGCGTCCTCGGCGCGCTCCACCGGATCGGACGTCCTGTGGCGAACCGCTTTAAGGACTACATCGCGTTTCCCAAGCCGAACGGTTACCAGAGTCTCCATACGACGGTGGCGAAACTGCCCGGTGTGCCGGAGGGCGTGTTCATCGAAGTACAGGTGCGCACACGCGCGATGCATCGCGAAGCCGAGTACGGCATCGCGGCGCACTGGAGTTATAAAGAAGGTGGCTCCGCGGAACAATCGGTCCAGCGCGTGCAGCTCCAGCAGGCGCTCGCGTCGCAGCATGCTCTCGAGACCGGCGCGCGCTCCGCGATACGGCTGGTCGATCACATCTTCGTGCTCACGCCCAAGGGCGATGTCGTCGAACTCCCGGAGGGCGCGACCACGCTCGACTTTGCGTTCCAGATCCACACCGATGTCGGTCTCACCTTCCGCGCGGCGCGGGTCAACGGCTCCGTCGTTCCTCTGGAGTACGAACTGGAGAACGGCGACGTGGTCGAAATCGTCACGCAGCGCACGCCGCAGGCAACGTCCGGTTGGTTGCAGCTGCTCAAGATGGCATCCTCACGCTCACGCCTCAAGCGGTACCTTCACTCCATCCACCACAATGATGATCTTGAGCGGGGGAAGGAAATCCTCATCGCCGATCTCAAGAAACGTCGTCTTCCGCCGCTTGATAGTGACCTCTCGATTCTCCGCGTTCACGACGGCGACATCCTGACGATGGCCGAGCGTGAGGATCTGCTGATCAAGATCGGGCAGGGGACCGATAAAACTGGTTCATTGATCCAGCGTCTTGATCTTCTCCGTCCGCTGCGTGTTCCGTCGGTGCAGAGGTCTGCATCGGAGAAGAAAGTCATTCACCGCTTTCAACGGAAAGATTCACTCGTCGATCTCGAGGGCGATGTGCCGATGCCGCTGAAGTTCGCCAAGTGCTGCAAACCGGATTCTGAAGACAAGGGACTCTCCAGCGGTCGTGCGTCCCGTCTCCTCGGTATCATCACGCGGGATGGCGACGTGATGATCCATGATGTGAAATGTAAAAATGCGCAGCGCGGGAATCCGGAGAGGAGGATTGGGGTCAGGTGGAGGAAATGACCGCCCGCACGTCGAAGACGTTCACTGGTCTCTTTTAGGCAGCCAACATCCCCTCCACCAATTTCTCCACCCTCTTTCTCCACTTCACCTCTTCATATCCCTCGCCTCCTTCCCGGTAGTGCGCCTCTGCCTGTGCGCGTTGATTCGGCGGGACGTCCTGCAGCATCGTCGCGATCATTGCCGCGATATCCGCGGGCGTCGCCTCGATCTTCTTTTCCTCGAGAAGCCACTGGATGGCGAAGCGGAGCGTGAGGCGCTTGCGTGCTTCCTCCAACAGTTCCTTCTGCAGCGTCTCGACTGTCCGCTTGGTCTGCTTCAACCACTCGTCCATACCCGTCTTCTCCCGCTCTAGATTCTGTGCGATTTCGTCGAAGATCATGCGCTCCTCGTGCGCGAGCAATTCCGGCGCGAGATCGATGACCGTCGCGGTGCGGATGGCATCGAAAAGCTCCTTCTCGCGGCGTTCCTTGTCGTCACGCTCCTGCTGGTCGCGGAGCGTCTTCTCGATTTTCTGTTCCAGATCGGTCACGGTTTCTCCCAAGTGGTGCTCCTTCACGAAGGCATCGGTGAACTCGGGCAGCCGGACTTCGTGAATGTCGTGGACGGTCGTGGTGAACGTTACTTCTTTTCCTTTCAGATGCTCCGCGTGGTAGTCCTTAGGGAAAGTTAGCGGGAAGCTCTTCTGCTCCATCTTCTTCATCCCTACGAGCGCGTCTTCAAAGCCCGGAATCAGCGACTTGCTCCCGAGCGTCAGTTTGAAACCGGTCGCGTGCGTGCCCTCCGCTTCTTTCCCATCGAGCGTTCCGACAAAGTCGACCGTCAGTTCATCGCCGTGCTTCGACGCGCGATCAGCGGGTGCAGTCGTCCGGTACTGGCCGCGGAGATAGCCGGTCATGCGGTCGATCTCCGTTTTGCCGATGGCTATCTCCTTTTTTGGTACGCGGATCTTCTCGACACCTTTCACCTTCGCCTCGGGCTTTTCGACGAATGTCAGCAC
>CAYGNM010000141.1:0-3085 GCA_964351275.1 uncultured Candidatus Peribacteria bacterium
TCCCCAATTTCCCGCCATAGCCTAAGTCTAGGCCCCTCTAGGCCATATGGGATTTCCGTTTCGCCATAGCCCGTTTTGGCGTGGATAATTAGATGTTCGCCTTCGGGATCTATGCCGAGGCGGGGGGGGTAGGATTAGGCGGCCTCTGGTGGTATAAGGGGGGCGAATGAAACCGCCGGATTTAAGCGAGGAACATCGCGATTACTGCCTGCGCGAGGCGCTGGCGGAACTGGAGAACAAGAAATGACACCCGAAGAACGCGCCGCGCTGAATGCCGAGTATGCGGTCGTGTGTAAGGGATGGTTCCTTACGGACTTTACAAAGACATGGATGCGCAAAGGACTAGAGAGATCACGGGTTGATCTGCCTGATTACCTCTCTGACGATGCGGACGCGTGGAGGAGAGTGAAGGCGCTGCACGCCCATTTCACTGAGAGGAGGGCGGTCATGTGTTTCGGTATGGGCGATCCGGGTGAGGGTATGATGTTAAATTGCATCGCGCTGAAAATTCAGGTGCCTAATGCTTAATCAGTCCGCCCGCGAGCGGTTCGCGCCGCTGTTTGGGTGGCAGCATTGCAACGGAATCTGTTGCAATGACTGGGTAGATGCTAATGGATTGCATCGCGCACTCCCCGACTTTTCCGACATTCGCTCACCGTACTTCGGCCCGATGGTGGAGGTGCTGTTGGGGGGCCCATTGGGAGCTTCGCAAGCATACCAAAGGTTATGGATGGTACCCTCCCGACTACTTTGAGTTTGGCGGGGAAATTCAAAGAACTGAACTCATACTCTGCACACTGTTCGCCTACAAGGCGATGATGAAAGGGAGGGTATGAATGACTTTTTGGAGACCGTGATTGAGATCGTAGCCATAGCTGGAATCGCAATCGTAGCATTTCTTGTTGGCTTTGCAGCCGGAGGAGGGGGACGGAAGTGAGCGATTACAACGGCCCGAGCAGGCAGACGCGAGTCAGATTTACACGAGACTGGATAGGCCCCTTTTGGGAAGTCAAAGAGGGCGCGGTCGCGGATGCGACACACTACCCAGAGCTTAACGAGTATCACGTTAGTATAGCTGGGGGTCGTTTCATCAGGGGCGCTTTACTTCTTAGTGGGCTGATTATAGAGGAGCCTCGCCATGACTGAGCACGAGATACGGAAAGCTGTCGCAGAGTCACAATGGGGTACACACGATAGAGCTTGGTTCATGCAAGCCTTGGTAAACTTGCTTGATGAGATCGACCGTCTCCGTGCCCAGCCGGACCTGCGCGAGGCGCATGCGTGGCGGAGTCTAGAGCTTTATATACGCGACGCAATTAGCATTCACGTTCCGCCGTGGTGCATGACGGGAGTTAATGAGAGCCTCGCAAGGCTGTCCGCACTCCGGTCAGCGAAATCGGAAGGGAGAATGGAGTGAGTGACTGGACGCAAGAGCGGCACGATGCGGCGAGGGCTGCGTGCGAAGAGTATTTCAATCCCAAGGGGCAGATCGTATGTCCAGATAGACGCAGAGACCATAAATTCCTTTCCGCATCTGCTAACTTATTTCGAGACGCGCTCGACCGCATCGAGGAGCAGGACAAACGTGTCGCCGAGTTGGAAGCCGACAATAAAAATGTCCGGTTCAACAGCGCCGGATTAGCTGCGATCTGTGAAGAGCACATGAAGAGGATCGAGATACTGGAAGCCGAACTAAAATCCACTAGGCAAGCTGGTGTGCTAGTTTCTCAGGCGCTAGTTGATGCCAGACATAACCGGAAGGGAACATGATGGATAATGCAGCTTCGCATTTTGCATCCGTGAACTTCGCAAACTCAAAGGCGTCAAGGTCGTGGAGTAACCGCCGCACAGCGGCACGGAGGGGAACATGAAAGAAGCAAAATGGTATTTAGGTTGGGCGCTGGTGATCGGCTCGCTATGGTTGTCAGCGGTCACGGCGTTTGGGGAAGAAATGCCGGAGAAAAAAGCCGCCGATTTAGTAGCACAGGCTGGCGAAAAAGTACTTTCATACCTTGAGGCTACGGAAGGATTCGTAGCGGATCAGGCCCCGCTTCTTGCGACAGAAATCGTGCGACTCGGATTCTGGTCTGGGCTTTTGTATGCGGCTACAGGCGTCGGGATGATAACGATCCTTATTGTGGTGTGGTATAAGGCGGTGGGTTATATCAGAAAGAAAATGCAAGAGGATGAAGGTTTTGATGAGGTGCCTTGTTTATTTTTTTTAATTATACCCACCGTCATATTTGGGGTGATGGGCCCTACGCTTGTCATTGGAAATATCTCTACCCTACTCAAGACAGTCCTTGCCCCAAGACTGTACATTATAGAAAAGATTTCCGCGCTTTTCGGCATGCTGCTGCTATTGCTTTTGGTTCCGTCCGCGAGCGCCGCGACGATCATCGTCTCGCCCGGCCAGAGCATCCCGGCTGCGATCAGCGCGGCGCAGCCCGGCGACACCGTAGCCATCAACGCGGGGACATACACTGGCACGCTCAGCGGCAAGACCGGCGTGCGTGTAGAGGCTAACGGCGTCGTTATTATCTACGGCGGCGCAAACCTCGTGTGCAATAACTGCTCGATTGTCGGCTTCCGATTCGATCATGGCAGCGTGTGGATGAAGGGCAACGACATTCTTCTTGAGTGGAACCAGTTCAACGGCAAAGGAGGGAGCGAGGATTATGGGAACCTTTTCGGGGAGAGGATTACTGTACGACGCAACGTGTTCTACGGAGTTCGGATACCAGATGACTTGGCAAGCATCGGGGGCGGCAACTATGAACACAATGACGTGCTCCAGTTCTGGGACAATAACGGAGAGGTACTCCGTAGCGTAGTCATCGAAGAAAATATCTTCACCGATTACGTGCAGGGCGTGTTCCTCGCGCTGGAAACGGGCACGGTGTCCCGTGTGTCGAATTGGACGGTACGCAATAACGTGTTTTGGGGAACGGATTTCGTATCCACCGGCAACCTGATCGGCAACCCGTCGCACGGCATGTTCGCGGGCAAGTACGCGGTTCCCGGCGTGTCGATCACGAATAACCTCTTCTACAACAACGCGAATCAAGTCTCCATTTACGGCAGC
>CAYGNM010000142.1:0-3075 GCA_964351275.1 uncultured Candidatus Peribacteria bacterium
CGGCACGGGGCCATCGGTTGATCTGGTAGGAGAGGCGGTCATAGATGTACGCCGCCGCCTCAAGCACCACGACGGCGGGGTTCGAATCGCTGTTCCGGGAGAAACCGGTATTTCTGTTCGGCCACTGCTTTTACCAGTACGCGTCCGGCATACACAGAATTCGCAGCATCGGAGACTGCCGACGCGCGGTCGACAGCATCTTCGTGAAGAAAGAACATCCGTCATTGCGCGATGCGCGATTGTATCTGATGGCCATCTCTCGCTGCGGATCGACCTATGAAGGCGCGGAACTGAGCGAAGGGGAAACCGACACGGTCGAACAACAAGCTGTGCTCCTCGGCGAACACCTCGCGACTCTCCTGAAACCGATAGAGGAAGAGCTGAAGCGTAAAATGAGAGCCTGATCTCACGTTTTCTGCACGACCACCCAGAGCGAATCGGTCCGTCCGGTCCATTCGACGAACATGGCGAGGATGTGACGGATACATGAGCGCAAGAAGGATGTCCGTGAAGAAGAATGCGGAGAGGAGGATTGCTGTGCAGGCGAAGATGACCGTGTGGAAGGGGCTGAGGGTTTCCCGTGCAACTGCCTGCGTAGTCCCAGACGGAACAGGAGCTCCGGGATACTCTTGTGCGCAGTATCAAAATCGCGCCGGCCTTGCGCGACGAGACGAAATCCGCAGGAGGTGACAAATGCAGGCAGCGTCCGGTCATCGAAGTACCAGAGATGCTCGGGGTAGTAGAACTCCCAGTCCTCCCCCAGTGCCTCGGCAAAGAAGCCGTGCAGGTTGGGGACTTCGATCACCAGATGACCGCCTGTCGGGAGCAGATCACGCAGGCGCTGCAGATCTCCCCGCGGATCATCCAGATGTTCGAGCACATGGTAGAGCGTGATGACCTTGATCACGCGGTTTTTTTTGAGCGTCCCGATGTCCGCGATGGTCCCCTGCTGCACATCGAGCCCGAGCGCTCGCGCATGACGGACGCCGGAATCACTGGGGTCCACACCAAAGCACCCCGCGTATCCGTTGTCGTTGAGCATCTGGAGAAAGAGCCCGTCCCCGGTTCCCACATCGCAGGTGTGATCGAGAGAGATGAAAGGACGGATCTTGCGAAGGCGGTTGAGGACATTGCGTTTACGCCTCCCAATCTTCTGCTCGGTCGCACCTACATCCAGATCACTGTAGTAACTCTCGGAGAGAATTTTTTCTTTCAGCCACAGGAATCCGCACGCCGGACACCGCAGCATTGCCATGCCGCTGATGCGGCAGGGCGTTCCCTGCGCATGGCAGATAAGACAGGTGTCTTGCATGTCACAAGAATACCGCAGTCTGTTACGATATGCGCCGTGCTTCATAGCTTCCTCGCTCTCCGGCACCAGCATCCCTACAACACGCTGCGGGGCTTCTTCTGGTACCTGCAGTTCCTGACCCTCTTCGCTGCGCCACGCTGGACCTTCCAGGCCATGAGCATCGTCCCGCTCGTAATGCGCGCCTACCGGTTGGAGTCCCGCAAGGAGTTCCTCGTCCGCTACTACGCGTCTCGCATCGGATTTGAGCAGCAGTGGGCGACGAAAACGCGCGACACACCCGAGAGCATCGCCTCTTTTTATCAGGAACACGACAAGGACATCTGGCGGCAGGCGTACCTGAGCGACCGGAAGTTCAACTACAAGAAGAAGATTCTGAAGATCTGGCATCTGATCCGCGCGGAAGATCTGCCGCCCGAAAGTCCCATCCTCGATTACGGCGGCGGCGCGGGCGCAGTTGTTCACTATCTGACACAGAAAGGATTCACGCGCGTGGATATCGCCGATATTCCGTCATCGACCATCGAATTCGTCCGCAAACAGATGTCGGGATTCCTCCGGAACGTGATTGTGCTGGATGCGGCTGGGACGCTGCCCGCGCGGGACTATGCCGTGATCATCTGTGTCGATGTGCTGGAACATACGCCGCAGCCGCTCGTGATCGTGAAGAATTTTCTGGAATCACTGCGCCTCGGAGGCCTGCTCATTCTGAACTTCCCCAAGGAGACGGACTTCTCGGGCGCGCATCTGGAAAGCGCGCAGAAGGACCGCGATGCGGTGTTTGCAATGCTGCGGGAGCGATGTGACGTCCTCGTCCCGATGAGTGCGTACAGAAAAAACTGACTACGCTCCGAACATCTTCCCGAGTTCCTCCACGATGGCCCTGCTGCTGTTGCGCCTGTTCTCGTCGGCGGACAAATGCGAGACATTAAAACACCAGGGATCGAGCACGCCGTGCACGCAGGTGTCCTGCATGGCTTTCAGATACAGACGGCATTGAAGCAGGGTGGGGGTCGCTCCACCGTGGAAGATCTCCCGGACAGCATTCTGACAATCCTCGCGGGAACGGATGCGGTACATGCCGGGCGCGTACTGGTAGAAGCAGTGCCCAAAGAGCAGAACGGATTTCCCCCGGAACGGCGCCTCGAACCCCGCGGTCCCGGCAGTCGCGGCGATGGCGCTGCAGTGTTCGCGCAGGACGAACGTATCAAAATCCGGCGGCATAAAGCGCACGCGCGGGATGGCGGCAAAATCCTTGTAGAAATCGATGGTGCGCTTCTCCGCCGAACTCTGACGCGGGTGTTCCTTCACGTAGATCAGCACGTCTTTCGGGAGCGTCGCATGCAGGAGCTCTGCGACGAGGATCAGATCCGCGTAGCCACCGGCGAGCGGAACAGTGGTCGCCTCCGGCTGAAAATTGAGAGGCATGTACACGTACGGACGTTCCAGATCCGGCTGCACGACATGCGAGAGGTGCAACTCCCGCGCGCGGGCAATGCTCCTTGTACGCTGCAGTCCGAGCATAGCGCGCTGGAATCCCGCGGGGGTCAGGTAGCGCGTAGCGTGACGGAGGCTCTCCACCGGTTTTTTGAGGAGTAATTCGCCGACGGATTTCCAGTACGGCACCTCCCCTTCGTGAATATCGATTGCGGGAATCTGGCCCCGGGGAGTCACGAGACCGCGGTAGCGTTTTTCAAAACGGTCCTGCAGCGGAATATCGTCGGGGTTTGTGTCCGGAGGGTACTCGGCAAGCAGCTCCTGATACC
>CAYGNM010000143.1:0-3052 GCA_964351275.1 uncultured Candidatus Peribacteria bacterium
GTATCAATTCCGTAGCCTTCCATTCCAGAAATATCCTCTACAGCCTCTGCAATGCGCTCCGTATCATTTTGATTGACGTTCAGGATGAAGACTCCTCGATCAGAAATCTGCATGTCCATATTGACGGAAGTCCTATAATCCCTCTGCAACATATAGAGAAGTTTCTGAACGCATTGCTGTATGTCATCTTCATTTTGAACATCTGAAAATGCTCGTGGAGCATCGATGTAAACAATAAGTGACGGTTGGGGCATAACTGCATTGTTTGGCATCAAAGACATACTTTCAACAACAGGCTCGTTGTCAGAAAGTTCGTCGTATAAGCCGGATTCATGCCTGCCTGAATGCATAAACAAACTTACTTCGCCAAATGCGCGAACGCCTTATTCGCCTGCGCCATCTTCAGCACATCCTGCTTCTTTTTGACGGCGCTGCCCTGATCGGCCGAGGCATCGAGAAGTTCGAGGGCAAGCTTGTGCGCCATGGGGACACCTTTGCGTGAGCGAGCGGCATCGAGGATCCAGCGGATACTGAGGGCCATCTGGCGCTTGGGGTTCACTTCGACCGGCACCTGATAGACCGAACCGGCGATGCGCTTGGGGCGGACTTCGACGAGGGGTGTGACGTTGAGGAGAGCCTTGGCGAAGACCTCGGCCGGCGCTTCCTTGGTGCGGGTTTTGATGATCTCGAAGGAATCAGCGACGATGCGCCGCGCGATCGACTTCTTCCCCTGCTTCATGACGCAGTTGATGAATTTCTCCATCAGAGGATCGGAGCCGATAGGGATGTATTGCTTGACGGGCTTAGACATGGGAATGGGGAGGAAGCTTCTTAGCTGATTAGCTTTTTAGCGTAATGCGGGAAGGAAGAAGTATGCGAGGAGGAATGGAAAGCTAAGAAGCTAAATAGCTAATCAGCTAAGACGTCACGCCTTGGGTCTCTTGGCACCGTAGAGTGAACGGCCCTGCTTGCGATCGCGGACGCCTTCGGTATCGAGGATGCCGCGGACGATGTGGTAGCGGACGCCTGGAAGGTCTTTCACGCGGCCGCCGCGGATAAGGACGACGGAGTGTTCCTGGAGGTTATGACCTTCGCCGGGGATGTACGTCTTCACTTCGTAGCCATTGGTGAGACGCACGCGGGCGATTTTGCGCAGAGCGGAGTTCGGCTTCTTCGGTGTCATGGTGGTGACCTTTACGCACACGCCGCGCTTGAACGGAGAGCCTTTCGGGAGCTTCACATCGCGCATTTTGAGGGCGTTCCACGCAGTCTGGAGCGCGGGCGCTTTGGACTTAGTGCGCTTGTCGCGTCGTGGCCTGCGGATGAGCTGATTGATGGTTGGCATTGCTGGGGGATGGTAGGGAGGCGGTGGTTGGAAGTAAAGAGATAGAGACTCTGTTAGCTGGTTAGCTTTTTAGCTTGTTAGCGGCAGAAGCTAAGAAGCTAACCAGCTAATAAGCTGGCAAAGCGTCAAATTTCCTCATTTTCTTCGGCATTGGCCTTCTCTCCGGAAATGTACCGCTTCCGGTAGACCTCGCCGGTCGGGATCAGACGACCGATAATGACGTTTTCCTTGAGTCCCTGGAGCATATCGATACGGCGGGTGGTGGCTGCTTCCACAAGGACGCGGATGGTCTCCTGGAAGGAGGCACCGGCAAGCCACGAATCGGTCGCGAGCGCCACGCGGGTGATGCCGAGCAGGAGCTGTTCGTAGGTTGCTTCCTGGTTGGCCTTCTTGTGCGGGCGGACGCGATCGTTCTCGTACTGCACTTCGCCAAGGTCGGAGGTTTCGCCAGGGAGGAACTTGGTGTCGCCGGCATCGACGATGCGGACCTTACTGAACATCTTCTTCACGATGATCTCGAGGTGCTTGTCGTTGATCGTCTGTCCCTGACTTGCGTAGATATGCTGCACTTCGTGGACGATGTACTTCTGCACGGCGTACGCGCCCTGCTTCTCGAGAAGTTCCTGGATGTTGTAGTGACCGGCATTGAGGGCTTCGCCGGCCTGGACGAACGAGCCGGTTTTCACGAGCAGCGATTCGCGCGGCCCGAATTCGTAGCTGCGCTCCTGGATGACACCGTGACGGATGCGCAGGAGTCCGCGTTCGATGTGGCTGATTTCGCCGGAGATGGTGACTTTGATGGTGCTCTTGTCCGAGCGGGACTTGGCAATAATGGCGCGCTCCGCGACGGCCTGACCTTTTTTGACAGTCACATCGAACCCCGACGGGACGTAGTAGGTGTCCTCCCCCGGTTCTTCGGCGATAACCTGGACCGTGGTCTTGCCACCCTGATGACTGACTTTGACGCGACCCGTGATATCGCTGAGTGTGGCTGGAGTTCTGGGTGACCGCGCCTCGAGGAGTTCCTCGACGCGAGTGAGACCCTGCGTGATGTCGGCACCTTCGGCGACGCCTCCCATGTGGAAGGTGCGCATGGTGAGCTGGGTGCCCGGTTCGCCGATACTCTGTGCCGCTATAATTCCGACCGGCGTGCCAATTTGCACCGTTTTATTGTTACTGAGGTCCCGTCCATAACACTTGATGCAGATACCGCCACGGGTGCGGCAGGTCATGATCGAACGGACGGAGATGGCGTCGATCGCGTGCTCCTGGATTTTCTGGAGCAGCGGTCCGTCGATTTCGGTATCGCGCTCCGCGATCGTCTTCCCGTTGACCACGATGTCCTCCGCAAGGCTGCGGCCGAAGAGACGCGTCTCGAATTTCTCGCCGATTTCCTCGGATTCCGCACGCGTAACGTTGTGTCCACGCTCCCCCTTGCAGTCCTCTTCGCGGATAATGATATCCTGTACGGCATCCACAAGACGACGGGTGAGGTACCCGGCTTCCGCGGTCTTGAGAGCGGTGTCGGATTTTCCTTTGCGTCCGCCGTGCGTGGCGATGAAGTACTCGAGCACGGAGAAGCCTTCTTTCAGGTTGCTCTGGACCGGCAGTTCGATGGTGCGGCCGGACGGATTGGCCACGAGACCCTTCATTCCCGCGAGCTGCGTGACCTGGCCCCAGTTGCCGCGCGCGCCGCTGTCGATGACG
>CAYGNM010000144.1:0-3003 GCA_964351275.1 uncultured Candidatus Peribacteria bacterium
CTCTTCCACAGGCAGATCTTCGGTGAGTCTGCGCAACCGTCTCGTCAGGACCTCCTTTATTGCCTTGTAGTCATCCACTTGTCCGCGCTTCATCGTCCGGATGGTGAATGAACGGTACTGATCGTTGGCAGCTTTGCCATCTTTAATCACGACCATGCTCCCCACCGTCTCCGTTCCGCCCAAATGACTGATGTCGTAGCCCTCAATTCTCTTCGGGAGCGCGGGGAGGTGCAGGAGTTCCTGCAATTCCTCGAGTGCGCCCTTGGTGTTGCGCTCCTCCGCTTCCCATTTGAGTTCCATCTGCCGCGCCTTCTCGCGCGCGTTGCGTTCTGCCAGCTGCAGCAGCCGCGATTTCTTGCCACGCTCGGGCACGATCACCTGTACTGCTTTCCTACCGCGCTCACGGAGGAGCGCGGCTATGACCTTGCCCCCGTCGGGAGGCGCTTCGGGAATTAAAATTGCCTCGGGGATCTCGCGACCGTCGTCGTAGTACTGCGGGATGAACTGCTCGAGGACCGATGCGACGCTTTCCGCCTGTCCGCTGAGTGCGAAGTGCGACTCGCCGATCAATCGTCCATTCCGTCTGTGCAGGAGGACCACATGCGCGCGGTTACTGAGCAACGCAACGCCGACAATGTCGCCGTCTTCACCGGAGCCGTCGGTCGCAAGCTGCGCTTCCTTCTTCCCCTGGATGAATTCCACTTCGTTGCGCAGCTTGGCGGCGAGTTCAAACTTGCGATCCCGGGCGGCGGCCTGCATCCGCTCCAGCAGAATCGCCTTCACGTTGTCCTTCCGGCCTTTCAAAAAATCTATCACCTGTTCGATGCGCCGCCAGTACTCCTCCTTATTGATCTTCCCGGCACAGAGTCCGTTGCACCGTCCTATTTGAGATTCCAGACAGGGCCGGTCGGGTGTCTTCCCTCTGTTCATCCGATCGGTGGAGTCTCGACACGCCCGGTACCCGAGTGCTTCGTGGAGCAGATCAAGCGTCTCGTACGCGTCGGCGCTGTTCAGATACGGTCCAAAATATTTCGCTCCATCATGTTCCAGACGGCGGATGGTCTCCACACGCGGGTATTCGTCCTGTAGCGAGACGCGGATGAAGAGGTAATTCTTATCATCCTTCATCAGGACGTTGTACTTTGGTCTCAGCTGCTTGATCAGGTTCGTCTCGAGCAGCAGCGCCTCGAGCTCGGAGTTCGTCACCATCACATCGAAGTCGGCAATCTGCTGCTTGAACGATTCCTTCCACGGACCGTCGGACTTCTTCGCCGGCGTCACGTACGACTGCATCCGCTTCCTGAGATTCTTTGCTTTCCCGACGTACAGAACGCGCCCGGCATCATCCAGCCATTTGTAGATCCCCGAATCCGACGGCGCGCGGGCGACGCGCTTGCGGAGGGGGGAGAGCCGGTCGTCTTCCTTTTCCTTTCGGGGCATGCCTTTATGATACAGCGCCGGAGGCCGGAATTGACTTTTCAGCTCTAATCTCTAGTATTTTCGCAATCTTTCGGCATTTGGCCGGGCCGTTTTTTCCATCCAATCTTTCCCATCCTCTTATGTCCTTCTCCTTCCTCGAGTTCTTCGCCCCCATCGTCGCGATCGCGGGACTCTTCTATTCGCTCGTCTTCTGGAGCCAGGTCAAATATGCCCCCGATGGCACGCACGCGATGCAGAAAGTGGCGAATGCGATCTCGGTCGGCGCACGCGCATTCGTGCGGCGACAGTACCAGACGATCACCATCCTCACGCTGGTCGTCGGCGTCGGAATGATCCTCGTCTACGGCATTACGGGAGCGGAGGGGAGTGGGCACGGCGGGGTCGTCACCTCCAGTGGTTGGACGTTCGGCTTCGAAATCGGCATTGCATTCCTGCTCGGTGCGTTCTTCTCGGGCCTCGCGGGAGTGGTCAGTATGGTGGTCGCGACGAAGGCGAACTTGAAGACGGCGGCGGCGGCAAAGGACGGACTCAATGCGGCGCTCCAGATGGCGCTTCGCGGTGGAACAGTCTCCGCGATTGTCATCACGGCGCTCTCGCTCCTCGGCATCAGTGGACTCTTCCTCGGCTACCGCTGGATCGGCATGGATCCCAAACTGATCCCGGGGTTGATCGTCGGCTATGGCTTCGGTGCATCATTCGTCGCGCTGTTCGCGCAGCTCGGCGGCGGCATCTACACCAAGGCGGCGGACGTGGGGGCGGATCTCGTCGGCAAAATCGAGGCGGGCATCCCCGAAGATGATCCCCGCAACCCGGCGGTGATCGCGGACCTCGTTGGCGACAATGTCGGCGACTGCGCCGGACGCGGCGCGGACCTGTTCGAGTCGATCTCCGCCGAGAATATTGGCGCGATGATCCTCGGTGCCGTGCTCTACCCGACCTTCGGCATCAAAGGAATCTTGTTCCCGCTCGTGTTCCGGGCTCTCGGACTGATCGCGTCGATCCTTGGCGTCTATTCTGTGAAAGGAAAGGAGGGCGAAGCACCGATGACCACCATGACGCGAGGCTTCTGGGTGACGGCGATCATCACTGCCGGCGCACTCTACGTCACGTGCCAATACATGCTCAGCAATACCGAGGGCGGACTCACAGACTTCAGCTCGGACAACAGTGCGATATGGTTCTTCCTCTGCGGACTCACGGGCATCCTGACCTCCGTCGCGTTCGTCTACATCACGGATTACTACACGGGCAAGCAGCACCGCCCGGTGCAGGCGATTGCGAATGCGTCCAAGACCGGTCATGCGACGAACGTCATTGCGGGGACGGCCATCGGCATGGAATCGACGATGCTCACGGTGGTCGCGGTGTGCGTGGCGCTCTTCCTCTCACACTGGTTCGGAGAGGCGTCGGGCGTTGAAGACGGCGGAATTTACGGCACAGCCGTTGCCACTATGGGCATGCTCGCGGTGGTCGGGTACGTGCTCTCGATGGACATGTTCGGACCGATCACCGATAACGCCGGAGGCATCGTCGAGATGAGCAAGGCACCGGAAGAGATGCGCG